>WALW01000010.1 GCA_015522635.1 Candidatus Tiamatella incendiivivens
CGTGTGTTTCCTAGGCCTCGTAGTTTGTTTGATGCTGGTTTGGTTAGGGGTTTGAGGGAGGTTATGTCTTATCGGGTTGGTGTTGGGTTTTACCCGGTTGATGTTTGGGTTAGGGTTTATGAGACGCGTGAGGGTGGTTATATTTATCATGTTGAGGAGCCTAGGCTTAATGAGCTTGAGGTTTCTATGTATGAGGATATTATGAATCTCTTGTATTTCGAGCCACCTGAACCGGAGGATTCTTCGAGGTTTTTTGAGGCTGTTGTTAAGAGGATTGAGGAGCTTTTGTTGAGGTATGCTGCTGTTTATGAGGGTGCTAGGACGGGGTTTATTCGTTATTATTTGTATAGGGAGGCTCTTGGTTTTGGTTATATTGATCCTTTGATGAGGGATCCCCATATAGAGGACGTCTCCTGTAACGGTTATAATTTGCCTGTTTATGTGTGGCATACTAATTTCGAGTATGTTCAGACTACTATGAGGATTCCGGAGAAGGATCTTGATAGGCTTGTCTTGAAGCTTGCTCATATAAGCGGTAAGCACTTGAGTATGGCTAATCCTATTGTTGATGCTATTTTGCCTGGTGGGCATAGGTTGGCTGGGACTTATAGGAAGGAGGTAACAACTACGGGTTCGAGTTTTACGGTTAGGAAGTTTAGGGAGAAACCGATATCTATTGTTGAGTTAATTAAATTCGGTACTATTGACCCGTTCATAGCTGCTTATGCGTGGGTTATGATGGAGCATAAGAGGAACGGTTTGATCCTCGGTGTCACTGGTGCGGGTAAAACCACGTTGCTTAATGCTGTAGCTACTCTGATACACCCTAGCTATAAGGTAGTGACGATAGAAGATACTCCCGAACTCAGGTTACCTCTACCTAACTGGGTTCAACTTGTGTCCAGAGAGTTTGCGATGAGGACAGATATCGTTACCTCTATAACACTGTTTGATTTAGTGAAGCTTAGCCTGAGATATAGGCCTGAGATAATTATGGTGGGAGAGGTACGAGGAGAAGAGGCATACGTATTATTCCAAGCAATGGCGAGTGTGTCGGGGGATACGCCTATTGTTATCAGAGATAGTGATGGCATGGTTAAGTTCATGAGTATTGGAGAGTTTGTGGATAAATATTATGAGGAGGGTGAAGGGAGGGTTGCCAAATCCGTTGAGGGTGTGCAGGTTCTGAGCCATGATGGTTATAATGTTGCTTGGAAGCCGTTGAGGTATGTTTTGAGGCACAGGGCTGATAGCATTTATCGCATTGTTGCTGAAGGCGGTGTGGAGTTAAGGGCTACGGGTAGCCACAGCGTTTATGTGCTTGACCCGGAGACCCTTGATGTGGAGGTCAAGCGTGTGGATCAACTTGCCCCTGGGGATTTATTGTTGACTTTTGTGAGCGAGCCTAGGGGTGGTGGAGGAGATTATCGTGATGGAGGTTTGGTGGAGGTTGATAGTCTTGGCGTTTTGGATGAGGATATGGCGTTTGTTTTCGGGGTGTATATTACTGATGGCTGTGTAAAGCATTACAGGGGGTCAAGGATATGTTTTACTAGGGGGTTGAGTGAGAATAGTTTGGCAGATAGAATGCTTAGAGTGATGTATGAGAAATTTGGTGTGAAACCTTATGTTGATGGCCGTGGGTCTTATAAGATATTCGAGTTTAATAATACTGAGCTTGCAAGGAGGTTTGAAAAGGTTCTCGGAGGAAAGCTTGAAGAGAAACGGGTACCGCATGCGTTATGGAGTTCTTCTTCTAAGATTGTCAGGGCATTCTTTGAGGGATTGAAAGCTGATTCTAGAAGGACTTTTAAGGAGAGATATGTGAACTATGTGACTGCTACCGAAAGACTGGCCCAGGAACTGTTGTGGCTTGCGAGGATGAAAGGGTTCTATGCTTTCTTACATGTTGAAAAAGGTACAGGTAGGAATGTCGGGAGGGAATACTATAATGTTAATGTTTACTTGGATACTGATTACAGGAAGCCTGATGTAGCTGAACGAGTTCCAGCCGGGTCTCTGCTTAGGCTTGTAAAGCTTCTAGGATTGTCTTCGCTCCCATATAATTTAGAGTATATTAAAAGGAGGAAGTTTGTGAGTGTGAGAACTGCTGATAAGGTAGTTGAATGGGTTGGGTCGAGGAAAATACTTGGTAATGGGGTAGGAGAGCATGTTAATAGAATAAAGGAATATGCCGCGGGTAACCTTAGGGTGGTGCTTGTTAAGGAAGTTAGTTTAGAGTCGTTTGACGGGTATGTGTATGATGTGAGTGTGCCGGGGACGGAGTCGTTTATAGGCGGTAAAGTTCCCGTGTTACTGCATAATACTGGTCATGGAGGTGTTTCTACTATGCACGCTGAGAGTCTTGAGAGCGCTGTTGACCGTTTGACTAGTCCTCCTATGAATATTCCTCCTAGTTATATTCCGTTGATTCATTTCTCTATGATGATTAGGCGTGTGGATAAGGGTGGTAAGGCTGCTAGGAGAGTTACTAATATTTGGGAGGTTGAGGATTATGGTAAGTATGTTGAGGTGTTTAAATGGAGGGCTAGCAAGGACGAGTTCGTTAGTAGGCTTAAGAATTCTGTTACACTTAAGAGGATTGCTAAGGA
Source organism: Candidatus Tiamatella incendiivivens (assembly GCA_015522635.1). Lineage (NCBI taxonomy): Archaea > Thermoproteati > Thermoproteota > Thermoprotei > Acidilobales > Acidilobaceae > Tiamatella (SeqCode) > Tiamatella incendiivivens (SeqCode). The sequence continues at coordinate 2,613 of WALW01000010.1, forward strand.
ATTGCTGGATGTCCCTGTAAGCGACCTAGTGTACCGGGAGATCCCTGTCAGGGCATTATTGTTCCACAGTATGGCTTTGCGTAATATGATATCGTTTAAAGATGTAGCTGAGGTTATCTCTAGGTATTATCATGATCCGGGTATGAGGGATAGGATTCTCGAGGAATCGAAGGATTTGGCTAAGAAGGATGAGAGTGGTACGGTTAAGAAGTTGCTTGACCAGGTTAAGAGGTAAAAACAGAATAGAAACTTTTTTGACAAGTTTATATTAAAAAGTAGTGTGAATCTTTACTTGTAGGGTGTAATTATTGAAAGTTAAATTGTTTATATTGATTGTTATTGTTGCAATGCTTATATTACCACTTTTCACCGGGTTTACAGAGGTTTATAGTGATTCACCCGTTTCCCAGGGTAATGGTTGGGGAGTTTTCAGTGTAGAAACACATGGACTAGCAGTCTACGACTATGATAGTGATAATGTTCAGGAGGTGATAGTTTCTCCTGATAAGGTGATTGATATATACAGCTTATTTAAGGGTCCCTACAAGAACTTGGAGAACCTTGAAGTTATAGGTTACTATTTAGTAACCTATGGAAGCTCAGGTGTTAGGGTATTCAAAGGAATGAACCAGGTTTACACTTATGCTAATGTTCACAAGGTTACTAGTGACTTGGAGAAACAGGGCTTCATATTGGATGATAAAGTAGTGACCGCCTATAAGACTTGGGATATCTTCATCCCGTCCTCGAACCCTGTGTTAGCTTTCCATTATAATTCTCCCATAATTGCCTATCAGAGCACAGTAAACGGAAATATCAATATTATATACGATGGACATACTAGTGAAATAGGTATAAAGGCTCAGCCGATAGCTGCTCATGTAGTTGGTAGCTCTTTGTTTATACTAGCAAAGACTGCTTCACAACTTATACTAGTGGATGTTACGAATATGACTTCATGGAGTTTTGTCACAGAGGGATTATCTCTTCCTACTAACTCTAGTGTCATAGGATTCGATATACCTGAGGCTAGTTTTGTTGTAGCTGCTCGAGGTATGATTTATCTTGCAGGTTTAAACGGTGCTGTTACATTGTTTCCCGCGAGACCCCTTTGTACTTATGGTTCTGACATGCTTATACTGCAAGAGGATAAAATAGTGGATTTCAACGGTTACTCTGGGCTTATAGTGAGATCTTATCCACTCCCACCTATAGATGATATAAAGTATGCGGCCTGTAATAGGAATGTGATTGCTGTATCAGATGGATCTAGTGTTGCCGTCTACTATCCAGCGGAGAAGCCTAGGCTAACGATAATCGCGGATAGAACGGTTTTCGCCCTCTCACCCCTGTATTACAGGGTTGACTATAGTGGAGCTGAGAATGTATTAGTAACGGTAAACGGGAGTATAGTTAGTAGTGTGGGTTCTATTGTTTTCAATAGGAGTGGAGTATATAGAATAAAGGCTGTTGCGTCTAATAAGTTCATGGAGTCCACGGCGTACGCTGATATTACGGTTCTTCTAAGGCCTTTGAAAGTAGATATTAAGTTTAATGGGACTCCCATCGTATTTAAGAAGGCTGTAGTAACCGTTGAAACATATGATGCGTTGACTAATGAGAAAGTCATTACTCCTTGTACTATGACGGTTCCGGGTTTGAGTAAGCCGCTTTTGACTGATAGTTGGATGCAGGAATCCTTCCTTGTTAAACCAACACCGGGAACATACGCTGTTTCTGTGACATGTGGTGATGGTGAAGTTTATCAGAAAACGAATTCCTCGTTTGTAATGATTGTCAAGCCCGCTCAGACATTCCTAGAAGTACGTCACCCCTACAAGGGTGTCGTGGCGTTCTATGTAACAGATGAGCTGGGACAATTGGTTAGAGGGAAGTTATCCGTAGCATGTTGTAATGGTACGGTGGAGAGCAGTAACCCGTTGACATTTCAGTTATCACCCGGTAACCATTCAGCGTTAGTTACTTTTACACCGTATGAGAGCTACTATCAGCCTCTTAGAGTGAGAGCTCAACTTGTATATAGTTCTCCAGTGAATGGGACTTTAAAGGGATATAAGGTTTATGTAGAAAAGGTTCCATACAATGTTACGAAAACTCTTACTCAAATGATTCCAACAACATTAACCAAAAATGTAAAGCAAACAAACTATATGGTTCTGGCTTTGGCTGTCATCGTTACTGCAATAGCCTCGCCTGTTGTTTATCATTATATGCATGAGAAAGGCTTACTTGCTAGGATATCCGCGTTTTTCTCTAGAAAACGTAAAGAAGGAGTTACTGAGGTTGGTGAGGAAGAGTCTGGAGCAGAATCAGAATAGCATTTCATTCATTCAAGGTAGTATTCTAACAATCTCTTCTTTACCATTTCTCTGAATAACCGCGTTTATCTCTGTGTATTTCCCAATTCTTGTTCCATGTATTTTTGGCAGGAGTATCTTCTCTATCTGGAAGAACCCTGCTCTATCATCCATTAGTACGGATATTTTGACAGGTCTCTGGTCTCCTTGTTCTAGATATACTTTTTTTATGCTGAGTGCTGAGAGAGCATGTATATCGCTCTTCCCTCTTTTATATGGGTATCTAGCTCTGCCTTCAGCCATATCTGTACCGTCCCCTATTTTCACTACTCCAGCTTCCACGGTAAGGGCTTCGGCATCCATGTTCGTCGCGTAGATGGTGTGGAGTATTTCTTGCCTAATAGTGTATAGATAGGGATGGTTTTTCCCTAGTATTTCTGGTAGTAGCCTGTTAAGTATATCTATGGATAGGAGTGCTCCAGTGTACTCGTGGTAAACCCGGTGAATAGAATTGCCGATATCGTGTAGTAATGCTCCGAGCATGACGACCAGCTTTGCCTCTTCGATGCTTCCTACAGTTTTGTCTGCCAGTGTTGTCGGTTCTACTCCCCTTTTCACCAGCATGTCGAAGAGTTCTAGTGCTGATCCCGCGACTATTTTAGCATGGACAGGGCCGTGGTCATTGTATAGTAGTCTGGATACTGCGTTCACATTACTCATCTTCCATAGTTCCTGGACTTCCCGGTCTTTAGTGAAGAGTGTGTAGGCGTTGTATAGGAGCCTGCTTGACCTAACGTGTTTCTCTATTAGATCTGGGCCTACCTTGCTTGCCATTGTCTACACCTCTTCTTGGCCTAACGAATCACTTATCCATTTGAGGTAATCCGGGTTTCCACCTATTATGGGGAGAGCGATTATCTCCGGTACCTCGTAGGGGTGGAGTTCCTTTACCTTTTTGGCTAGTTTTCCTAGGAGGCCTAGTTCTGTTTTCAGTACAAGTAGGCTTTCACTGTCTCTCTCCACTTTTCCTTCCCACCAGTAAATACTGTCCACCTTATTTACTATATTCACACAAGCGGCAAGCTTTTCCTCTACTAGTTTCCGGGATAATTCCTCTGCTTTATCCCGCGGTGCTGTTATGAAGACGACTATCCTCTGGTAGAAAGCCAAGCTGTATCCCCCCACTTTTTGGCTAGTATTTCGTGTGTGCCTCCCTGAATACTTCAGGGATCAGGTGTACTAAGTCTTTCGCCATAATCCTCTCACCATACAATTCGGCAGCCAATACGCTTGCCCTCCCAGTAATGTAGGCGGCTGTAGCGGCAGCGTTAAACGGGTCGATCCCCATGGATACTAGAGTGGCTATTACCCCGGTTAACACGTTACGAGTACCGCCTGTACTCATAGCTTCATGGCGGATTCTATTCAACCTGTAATCTCCGTCGGGATTAACTATAACGTCTACTGGAGCTTTCAATAGGACGATTGAACGGTATTTCCTAGCTATATCTAACGCAGCTTGAATCCAGCTGTCCTGGTCTTCTCCCACTCTCCTACCCAGTAGTAGGGAGGCTTCCCCTATATGGGGGGTTAGAATGAATTTGTCTGAAAGTTTCATGTCTAGGTTAGCGAGGGTTTCCAAACCGTCAGCATCTAATACGACGGGAATATTCTTCTCTAATGCTAGCCCTATAATATTCCTAGCCGCTTTAATTGCCTCAGGGTTCGAACCTAGGCCTGGGCCGAGAACTATAGCTGTTGCTCTCCCCCACTCGCCTCTGTAAAGCTCTATGCACTCCGGATTAAGGCGGTCTCCCGGGCAGCTACGCACTATTAAGTCAGGGTCAAATCCTGCTATGATGGGAGATGACAGGTTTCCAGTGTAGATGAAAACGAGGTCTGCACCTGTCCTGAGGGCTGCTAGTCCTGATAGGGCGGGGGCACCTGTATATAGTTCTGATCCTCCTATAACGGCTATCCTACCGCCTATACCTCCACTGGCTTGAGAGGGTTTACTAGGGATCCTGTGTTTAACATCCCCTGGACCCGTATATACTCTGGCTTCTCGTGGTATACCTATTTTTGCAACTATTACCTCACCAGTATGTTTCACGGCTTTCCTAAGTCCGGGTTTCATATATTGCATTGTTACGGTCACATCAGCCTTGACAGCCGGCTTAGCTGTCTCCCCCGTATCACTGTTAACACCCGTGGGAGCGTCGATCGCCACTTTAAGCGAAGCTTTGCCTTCATTGAATTGTTCTACAGCTGCTTTAACAGGGTTTCTGAGATTCTTACCGGAGAAACCTATTCCTAGAAGGGCGTCTATGAAAGCATCTCCTATTAACAGTCTTTTCTCACAGTAATCTTTGACAGCTGAAATATGTATGCTGTTAAGCCTGGTAATCAGGTTTAAATTAAACTTAGCGTCCCCGTGTGTTATGGATTCTGGGGGATAGTAGAGTAGGACTTTAACGTTCGCCCCCCTTGAAGCCAGATGTCTTGCAGCGACAAACCCGTCCCCGGCATTGCCTCCTTTACCGGCAAACACGATGATATCTTTTCCTTTGACACTACCACCGAGCTTCTCCCCGACTACGTCGGCAACACTCCTTCCAGCATTCTCCATTAGATATATTAGAGGAAGTCCTAGGAAAACGGTGTTCGTCTCTGCAACTTTTATCTCTAGAGTGTTAAGAGTCTCGTAATTACTCACTGTTATTCGCCTCATCTAGTAATAAACCGACGATACTATATTAGATTCATTTTAGTAGAATAATAACATTGACGTCATGATTACAGTAGTATTGTCCTTTGGGGTCGGGTTCCATGGTCAAGGTAGATGTCCCTGGAATAAAAATAGAGGACAAGGTTATTCTCCCCGCGAAGGAGACAGCAGTCATTGTTGTCGATATGCAGAATGATTTTGTTAAGGAAGGCGGTAAACTGGTTGCACCTGCAGCGGAGGGCACTGTTGAGCCTATTAGAAGGCTTCTGAAGAAAGCTAGGGAGAACGGTGTGAGGGTGATCTATACGCAGGATACTCATTGGGAGGGAGATCCGGAGTTCCTACTGTGGGGTGAGCATGTGAAATACGGGTCTTGGGGCTGGAGGATAATTGATGAGCTTAAACCGGAGGAGGGGGATATAGTCCTAGTTAAAACAAGGTATGATGGTTTCTACGGTACACCGATGGATGACATACTCAGGAGTTATGGTTATCAGAATATTGTCATAGTGGGAACGGTGGCTAACATATGTGTATTGCATACAGCTGCAAGCGCTGGCCTCAGATGGTATAAGATACTGATCCCCATGGACGGGATATCCGCGTTAACAGAGTTCGATTACTATCTAACTCTAAGACAGGTTTCCTGGCTTTACAATGGACTGATAGTTAAGACCGTTAACTCCATTGAATTCAAGTAGAGATAAGGGCAGCACCATTGTTTCGAGGTTTAACCACGCTAACTTCAACTGCATGGAATCCCAGGCTAGTGGAAACCTCTTTTGCTAATTCAGCTATTTTAACAGCATCTTTACTCGCCGTTATAGTATATAGTGTGGGCCCCCAGCTTGATTGCATTAGAACAACACCTTCTCCACTCAACGCATTAACTAAGTCTATAACTAGACCATCTGTTACCCCTTGGTTTAGGGTGGAGAAATACTGCCCAGTTAACCTGTCTAGTTCCACAGCAGCTTTTACGAACGAATCCAGATCTCTCAAATTAGCAGCATAGGCTAGGGTTTTAACTATCCGTTCACCCTTATCATTCATTTCCCTCTGAGCAACTGGTAGGGTAGCCCACATGTTCTCCTCCCACTCTTCCCCGGGCCCAGGCGTACCGCCGGGATCAACTAGAAGTATAGTCCAATTCCTAGGCAAGCTCGCGTGATAGAGTGATTTAATGCTTTGATGGCCTCCCACTACTTCACTGCCATCGATTACTAGTCCACCGTACTTGAATAGGAGTGCTCCCACTCTACTAGTCTTAAAACGACCTAGCTTCGACACCATTTCCTTCCAATCGAAACGTTCACCTTTATACAATGCTAGTGCTTTCGCAGTTGCTAGATACAATTGTGTCGATGATCCCAGCCCCCTGTGTGGAGGTATACATCCATGTATTTCAACACCCGCTTCCTCTCCAACTAGTCCTATAACATTATTCCTTTGCTCTGCCCCTATACAGCTAGGAAAACAGGATTTACCCTGGGTAATACATACAGTTACGTGAGGGGAAGATAGGTATATTCCCGAGCCTCTCCAGGGATTAGGATGGGGAGGGTAGGTATAGAATCCCAGGTGAATACGGGCAAAGGCTCTGACGCAGGCATTCATCTAGATCAACCTTGCCAGAATAACGATGAAGCCTGTGTGACTGGATGGTGTGTTAACAGGCCTTGTTTTCCTTGGCAACACTACCCACTCTCTAATCCATGACTCGTATGTACCAAGCCAATAATACTTATCTGACCCCTCTAATTGACCCTTCAGTCTCTCCACCTGGCTTATAGTGGGTAGGTAGACAGCAATCCTAGCACCCGACTTCATGTACTGGTGGATATTAAGTAGAGCTCTATAGGGGTTTGGTAGATCGAGTAATGCATTATCGTAGGGAGGATCCTTGAAGTCTACTTCCTCTATATTGCCAGTAAGAAGCTTAACATTCCTATATCCTAGCTTAGCCATATTCTTCTCTGCAACAAGGATCATATCCTCCCGGAGGTCAACACCGGTAATCTCCCCGCAGTCACCTAGCAACCCCGCGAAGAATGCTAGAGAGTATCCAGCACCCACTCCACTCTGAATCATCCTCATACAGGGTCTCACTCCTAGAAGCATAGATATAATGGCCAGATCCTTGGGGTATATTACTTGGCTTTTCCTTGTGAAAACCTCAAGCTCCTCAATAATGCTGCCTCTTAAAGCATAAAACTCGACTCCAGCACTGGTCTTAACGATCGAGCCCGGTTCGATGCCAAGCAGGTCACTCGCCTTTATGAACCCTCCTACAGTCATATAAACACCGGATTCTTCGAGTAAGATAACGTATTTCTTACGATTATCCCGTTGAACTAGTAATACTATATCGCCTGGTTCGAAGATGTCTCCACTCAATACAGACAACCACCCTCGTTAGGAGTGCTCAGTCCTGATGTCTTTCCTCATGTTTAAATCGGGAATACCAGCCTGCATCACAGCACCCCGAATATCTATCTACTAGTATTGAGGTCTAATAATTTAGAAGTAGATATAAGGGATCCCCGGTTTATCGTATACTGTCTAACCTGCTATAGCTATTTTTACATAAGACGGTATGGTGACCGGTTCGAACGGTATTCCCCTACCACTGTAGAATTTGCTGAACCATTCATAGAAGTGAAGCCTTAAGCTGTGAGCGAATGCTATAATCGCCTCTAGACCTGCTGTAAGTAGATTACCAGCTATGTATGTGAGTATGGCGACCACAGCCATTACAGGTCCTTTCCATAGGAGCTCTGTAATTATGGTGAAGCCGAACATTAGGCTGGCATGTGCTAGGCTTAACCCCATGATCCTGAAGAATGAAGGTATGTTGCCTAGGAGCATTAGTATAACCTCGAATGCTTCCATGAATGAGGAGGATAGGCCGTGTTTAAGGCCGGCGATTCCTTCTTCCATTAAACCTAGGAAGGGTTCTCCTAGTAGTATCCATAATAACGATAAGCCGCCCACAGTGGCGACTAGTTTACCGAATGGAGTGTGCATCCCCCCTAAAGTAGCGTCTTTGATTACTCCACCACCTTTATATGCATCCATATAGACGAGAAACGGGAGTGTTACTATTGTGAATAAAAGGAATTTTGGCAGTTTAATGGTAAGTAAATCTCCATATTCCCTTTTAATTAAATCGTTTACTACTCCAAGGAATGTTCCGAGAATCAAGACTATAGCGGCCACTACCAAAGGGACTGTTAAAGCTAGTTTAACCAGTTGATTCAGTATTAACGTGTTATTTTTCTCAATACCGTATAATGGAGTCGCGTAAGGCGGGTATTGGAACCCCATCTTATTCCATACTTCGGCGAAGTGGGTGAGAGGACCGAAGAACTCTCCTGCAAGGAAGCCGGTGACCATTCCAGCTGCTCCAAGTATCATCACTAGGATCCATGTGAGTTTGCTATTCTCGTTCCTAGCTCTACGGTAGAATAAGTAAGCAACTAGTACAACAAGTAACCCGTGCCCGAGATCAGGGAACATTAAACCGAAGATAACCGGCATTGTTATCGCTAAGAAAACCGTCGGCACTACCTCATCCGGATCAGGTTCACCGTACATCCTAACTATCTGATGGAAGGGTTGGAGAATTTTCGGGATGACTATTCTACTAGGCGCTTGCCTTTTCCCCGACCTCCTCAAAAGGCGTATTACCTGGAGTATGAAGTTCCCATTAGTTGCATCCATTAGGGCTTTCTCGAGTTTATCTATATCTGACTTATCGACGTAGCCTTGTATTACCACGACCCTGCTTGTAATTTTCGCGTTTGCCAGAAGCCTAAAAGCCTCCCTGAGAGCTAGGAGTGTATGATAGTATTCTCCTGCATCGTTTATTGTTTTAAGGAGATTCCTCCTCTTTTCCTCTGCATCCCTTAGTATATCCTCGATTCTCTTCTCAAGGTGTTCGACAAGCTTTTTAGGGTTACCCGGCATACCTTCAGGTATCCTGAGGGGCTGAAATTCATAGTCTGAGAGCAGTTTAGCCAGCTCGCTTTTCAGGTCATATGAGCAGGAGATAAGTATGATGTAATCCTCCTTCCCAGACTCATCGTATGTTAGGACGCATCCCTTCTCCTCTGCAAACGATTCAATGTTCTCTATATATTCTTTAGCTATGAATCCAACAACTACGCTGACGAGGGATAATTCCATTACTTCTGGAACTTCTAGGTCTATATAGGATATTCTATCATAGAACTCCTTCAATCTCAGAAGCTCCGTTGCCTTGCCCTCTGCTTCTGTAATGAATCTGATTCCCTCGTCATAAGTCTTTTCTAGCTCCGAGAATTTACCCTCAATTCCCTGGACAGCTTCTAACCATCCTCCTGCTTTTAGCTCTATACTATCAGGATGCGGGGGTGCTGTTTTTAAAACATCAAAGTATCTCTCGAATTTTGATGTTTTATCCGCTAGATGGCTAAGCCATCTTTTGTGTTCCTTGTTTAAGTCTCCAGGTAACTCTTTTTCAGGCTGGATAGGGTGGAAGAGGCTTTCCGGGGCAAGCGTGGCAACAGTCCTGTCAAACATTTCTAGAGGTAGTACTATCGCTGTTTCTGCGACCATTCTAGGTATAAGCGTTAGCCCCACTAATTCTACACCCCTTACACTCCAAGGAATTCGGGTTTCCTGTTTGGTTATATAAAATTGTATTAAACGGGGAACAACACTTATAAAAATCCCGAAAGTCCTCCATAGCGAATATGGATTATAGGAGCGGGATATAGCTAGGTGTTAGATGTGGGTAAAATAGTGGTTTTGGGAGACGAGCATACACTGATCCCTTTCAAGCTCGCTGGAGCGGAGGTTAAAGAGGTTTCTAGTTGGGATGAAGCAAAGGCTGTTATAACAACTGAATTAAACGGGGAGAAAGGCGTCTCTATAGTTCTTTTAGCCGCTCACCTTATCCCAGAGGAGAAGAGAGCAGAGTTCAGGAGTATTGCTAGTACTGTACGCTTTACACTTGTAAGCCTTCCAACTAAATGGGCTCCTCCCAAACCCGTCGATATGAAGAAACTTCTTCTCGAGGCATTAGGTTTTGGGTGATTTAGTTTGAAAACAAAAGGAAACATAGAAAGGTTCGCATCAACCATAATCTCAAAGGAAATGGAGGAGTATAAATCGAAGATTGAAGAAGCATACAAAGCGGCTTTGAAGTTGATTGAGGAGACGAGGGATACAGAGTATAATGAAGCCTCCAGGAAAATACAGCAGGACATTGTTAACGCTGAGGAGAGGCTTAAAAGCGAGGGATCATCACTCGAACTTCAATTGAAAACCTCTAAGTCTGAATCTATTAGCAAGTGGGTTGAGCAGGTGCTTGACGAAGCTATAAGCAGAGCGTTAAAGGAGAGGGATTCAGACTGGTATAAGAAGTTTATGAAAGGTTTAGTTGATAGGTTATCAGAGGAAGCTAGTAGTACTTTTATTGTAAGATGTGCTAAGGAGGACTACAAACTTGTAGAAAAATTATTGAAGGATACAGGGTTATACGGTAAAACACTTAAGCTTTCCAGGGAGCCGGCTGATATTAAAGGCGGTATTATAGCGGTCTCAGAGGATGGGGACGCTGTTCTTGATTACAGTTTCGAACTTTTCTTGGAGAATATTAAACCTAAAATAAGGACTAGAATAGCTAGATTACTAGAGGGGTGAGGTATAGAATGGCGATTAAAGGTAGAATAACGAGGATATCCGGCCCGCTTATCATAGCTGAGGGTATGAAAGGAATACAGATGTATGAAATGGTTGGTGTGGGAGAAGAAGGCCTCATAGGAGAAGTTTCTAGGATTATGGGCGATAAAGCTTACATACAGGTGTATGAGTCCACTAGCGGTCTAAGGCCCGGAGACCCTGTCGAGGGAACGGGAGCCCCGTTAAGCGTTGATCTAGGCCCTGGACTATTGACAAGCATTTATGACGGTGTTCAGAGGCCGTTGAATAAAATAGCTGAATTCACTAAAGACATTTTCATTAGAAGAGGAATACATGTAGCTCCTATTCCCAAGGATAGGAAGTGGACTTTCACACCAGTCAAGCTAGAGAAGGGAGATAAGGTTTCAGGTGGAGACATAATCGGAACAGTCCAAGAGACAAGCCTCATAGAGCACAAGGTAATGGTTCCGCCTAACGTTCACGGGAGGATAAAATGGATTGCAATGGAGGGAGACTACACTATTGAGGATATGATTGGAGAAGTGGGGGTGGACGGGAAGAATATACCGCTTAAACTATCTCACCGTTGGCCGGTTAGACTACCAAGACCGTTCAAAGAAAAATTAGAGCCCAGTGAACCACTAGTCACAGGTGTTAGAATAATTGACACAATGTTCCCAATGGCGAAAGGAGGAACAGGAGCCATCCCCGGAGCCTTTGGTACGGGTAAATGTGTATTACCCCATACGCCTATATTGCTCGCTGACGGTGAATTGCTTCCAATAGAGGAGGTATATGAAAAATTCCATAATAAGGGTATGATGGTTGAATCTCGTGAAAACGAGGAGATTATAGATGTCTCACGGCTAGGCCTCACTGTTGTTACCTTCGATGGTAAGCAGCTTAAAACAGCTCCTATAAGCCACTTATACAAGGGTAGATCGAGGCATATTATGAGAATACATACTAGCCTTGGAAGAACCCTAGAAGTTACCCCTATTCACAAACTGCTTAGACTAGAAAGGAATGGAGCTATAAGAGAGGTTCATGCTGCTAACCTTAAACCCGGCGATCAGCTCGTAGTTCCAAGGAAGATTCCAATAAATGGTATGCCCCAAGAGATTGACCCCTATAAGCTTGGTCTTACGGATGCTACTGTTGCTGATAGAGATGCACTGGAAGATATGCGTGTTATACTTGAAAGATTACTTGAAAAATTAGGGGGTTATAAACGGCTTGCTAACGAGCTTGGTGTTCATCCTAAGACGCTTGAGTTGATAGTTCATGGTAAGAATAGGCCGAGTCTTATGCTTGTATTGAAGGCGTGTAAGCTGGCTGGACTTGAGCCTCCGAAACCAGAGTATTTAGGTCTTCCAAGGTCAAGTCTTCGCATGAGATTACCTAAAGTATTGGACGAGGATTTCGCTGAGTTCTTGGGCCTCCTCCTATCTGGCGGTGATATAACCGGCAGGGGCATTAGATTCTATAACTCCGATCCTATTCTTAGGCAAAGGTTTAGTCAGCTAGTGGAGAGGCTCTTTGGCATTAAAGGTAGGGAGGAAAGGTATAATACTGTTTTAACTGTGGTTGTGAACTCTAGGTTGTTAGTAACCTTGCTGGGAAGACTGGGCACCCCTAGTAGGTTGAGGGCTAGAAATGTAATGCTACCTAAACCCGTCTTAGCTTCACCTACTCCGGTGATAGCAGCCTTCCTTCGAGGCTACTACCTCGGCGGCGGTGCTTTCAGCGAAAACGAGGTTGAATTCATAACAGCTTCAAAGAGGATGGCATCAGGTCTTTCATATCTTCTGGCACGCTTGGGGGTATTCTATAGTTTTGTTGTAAAGAATGTTAGGGGAGAGGAGTATTATAGAGTTATAATAATGGGTAGAGATGAGCTTGAGAGGTTCTATGATACTATAAAGCCTAGTGAACAACTAAGCCTTGCAAAACTAGAGAAGATAAAGTCTTATCTAGTAGCAGAGGATCAAGGTGGAAAGCCTAGAGACGTTGTATACAATGGGTCTCAGCTGCTTACCAGGACAGCAGCGGATTATAGAAGCAGACTCGAGAAGATTATAGGCGAACTCTCAGATTATACTGTTCAAAATGATAGGATAGGTGTAGCTAAAATAGCACTTATGACTCAAGTAGCGGGGTCAGAGTCATCGGGTAGTCTTTCCATAGCTTTCGAAGATGTCGCTGTCGATACTGTGAGGAAAATAGAATGGTTAGAAGGTGATTTTGTAGTATATGATGTTACAGTCCCTATTACTCATAACTTCGTCGGCGGGGATGTCCCTTCAATACTACATAATACTGTCACACTCCACTCCTTTGCACAGTGGAGTGCAGCTAAGGTGGTCATATACATAGGTTGCGGTGAGAGAGGTAATGAGATGACTGAGGTTCTGGAGAGGTTCCCACAGTATATTGATCCTTGGACGGGGAAGCCCCTCATGGAGAGGACTATTCTAATAGCTAACACAAGCAATATGCCTGTAGCAGCGAGGGAAGCCAGTATTTATGTAGGTATAACACTTGCAGAGTACTATCGCGACATGGGTTATGATACTCTCATCGTCGCAGACTCTACTAGTAGATGGGCGGAGGCCCTCCGTGAAATAGCTGGCAGATTGGAGGAAATGCCTGCAGAAGAGGGATACCCGAGCTATCTAGCTAGTAGGCTTGCAGAGTTCTACGAGCGTGCAGGTAGGGCGGTAGTGACAGGGTCTCCTGAGAGAATTGGTAGTGTGACAGTTGTAGGCGCTGTATCACCTCCGGGAGGAGACTTTACGGAACCAGTTACTAGTCACACGAAGAGGTTCATAAGAGTATTCTGGGCGCTTGATGCTAGATTGGCGTACAGTAGGCACTACCCTGCTATTAACTGGATAGATAGTTATTCAGCATACATTGACTTGGTTGCCAAGTGGTGGCATGAGAATGTTAATGAGGAATGGAAGGGGTATCGTGAAGAGGCTATGGATATTTTGTTGAGGGAGGATGAGTTGAGGGAGATAGTTAGGCTAGTAGGGCCTGAGAGCCTCAGTGAGCACGATAAATTAATACTTGAGACGGCTAGATTGCTGAAGGACGGGTTCCTTAAGCAGAACGCTTTCGACGAAATTGACGCATTCTCTCCGCCTGAGAAACAGTTCTTACTACTTAAGATGATTATTAACTTCCATAGGGAAGCGGATAGACTTGTAGAGAAAGGCATTACTGTTTCAAGGATAAAGGAAGTCGCCCAAGATGTGGTTGTTGAAATGTCGAAGGCTAGATTCACAATACCCAACGATAAACCGGAGCTCGTTGAAGACCTGGAGAAGAAGGCTGTTGAGAAGCTTAAGAGTCTAGAGGTGACTGGGTGAGAGGTGAAGGAAATGGCAGCCATAGGAGTAAGGGAGTACCATAGGATAAAGGAAATAAAAGGCCCACTACTAGTTGTTGAAGGAGTATCAAGGGTAGCGTACGACGAAATCGTAGAAGTAGAACTGGCTTCCGGAGAGAGGAGGAGAGGCCGTGTCCTAGATGTTTCACATGGAATAGCTGTTGTTCAAGTCTTCGAGGGAACGACTGGAATAACGAGTACAGGGACTAAAGTTAGATTCCTCGGTAGGCCTCTCGAGATCCCGGTAAGCGAAGATATGCTGGGGAGAATATTCAATGGTCTAGGGGAACCTATAGACGGTCGCCCGCCTATACTAGCTGAGGAGAAGAGGGATATTAACGGAGAACCTCTTAATCCATCCCAGAGAGCTTACCCGGAAGATTTTATACAGACAGGTGTAAGTGCAATAGATGGCATGAACACTCTTGTCAGAGGGCAGAAGCTACCTATATTCTCGGGAAGCGGTTTACCTCACAATATCCTTGCGGCACAAATAGCTAGGCAGTCAACTGTAAGAGGAGAACAGGAAGAGTTCGCAGTAGTCTTCTCAGCTATTGGAATAAAATATGATGATGCATTATTCTTTAAAAACTTCTTCGAGGAGACAGGTGCATTAAACAGAGTTGCAATGTTCATGAACCTAGCCGACGAACCTGCTATGATCAGGCTTGTAACACCTCGTGCTGCATTAACATTAGCTGAATACTTAGCATACGAGAGAGACATGCACGTCCTCGTCATATTAACGGACATGACCAACTACGCTGAAGCTCTCCGTGAAATTAGTTCTGCTAGGGAAGAGGTGCCTGGAAGACAGGGATATCCTGGTTACATGTATAGTGATCTTGCCAGTATTTATGAGAGAGCTGGAAGAGTGCACGGCAAGAAAGGCAGTATAACGCAAATGCCCATTCTAACAATGCCCAACGATGACATCACACACCCTATACCAGACCTCACTGGATATATTACGGAAGGCCAGATAGTGCTTGATAGAAACCTACATAATAGGGGGATATATCCGCCGATAAACGTTCTAATGAGCTTATCAAGGTTGATGAAGGAGGGGATAGGCGCCGATAAAACAAGAGAAGACCATAGTGACATAAGCAACCAGCTATATGCGGCTTACTCTAGGGCAGTAGAACTGAGGAGTCTTGCAACTGTTGTAGGAGAGGAAAGTCTTAGCAATGTAGATAGATTGTACCTCAAATACGCTGATCTATTCGAACATAAATTCCTTGCCCAGGATCCAAGGGAGAACAGGAGCATAGAGCAAACGCTTGATCTGGCTTGGGAAATATTATCTATATTGCCTGAAGCTGAGTTAACCAACATTAGAGACAAGCATATCAAGAAGTACCATCCTGCATATAAGTCAAAATAACCCCCTTTATAACTAACATCTTTATTCCTCTTTGAATAATACCCAGTAACCTGCGAACAATACGATAGCTAGGAGAGTAGCTGACAGCCACATAGATATTTTAATGGTAAGTAAATCCCATCCTTTCCTAGGCGGTTTAAATAATATCCAGGTGTATAACAAGTATAATACTACTGTAACTAGCAATCCTATCCTTAGTTTGCCCATATTACTCACACTATTCTAGATGGGATTTATTGTAAAATATATAATTTAGATTATCCAGCTAGATCCAACGGGAGTCCGGTAACAAGAATAGGTGTGGCAATATGGCTTTGGATGCTAGGAAAGTTTTGCCGACGAAGATTAACCTCATACGGTTAAAGAGAGAGGAGAAGGTTATAAGGAAAGTAAGGATGGTTATGGAGGAGAAAAGAGAGGTTCTACTCCTATATATTAGGCAGGCTATTTCTGACTACGAGAAATACTACAATGATGTGGCGAAATCGCTTACCGAGTTCTATGACAATTTTTACCTTGGTGTTGCTGACGAGGGGTTCTCGTCTGTTCAGAGAATGGCTGGAAACGTTAAGCCGGATCTTATGGTTAAGAAGTTTGAGAAAGTCCTTTTTGCCGTCAAGGTTCCTAGCTACGAGATTGACGAATCAACATACCCCAATCTCAGGTATTCCCCTGGTACGAGTCCTTATTTAGTGGATTCGCTGGAAATGATGAAGTCAATTATGCCTAACTTGATGAAGCTGGCTGAGCTGGAAGAAGCTCTTAGGCTGTTGATTAAGGAATTGAAGGAAACCCAGAGGCTTATAAACGCGATAGATTACGTTATACTTCCAAGCTATGAGAAGGTTACTAAGTTCATTAACATGGTTCTAGAGGAGCGTATGAGAGAGGAGTTCATTAGGCTCAAACTGTTGAAAAGGAAGTTGGAGAGGAGAGAAGAGGCTGCTTCTTAGAATACTTTCTTACTCTGCTAAGCCTTCTCCTCCCTTATAGTTCAAGTATTCCGCTATCGAATAGTGTTGCCTCATTAAAAACCTGTTAATGTAAAGTTTTATACAATCTTCAATGATTTTATAGAAAATATTTATATATATCAAATGGCTACACTAAATATATTCTGAGGTGGTAGGAAATGGCTCAATCAGACAAGGAAGTCAGATTAAGGGTTAGAGAAGCCGATCAAAGAGACGTGGGTAGGAAGATTGCTAGAATAGGTAGAAATGTAATGAAATTACTAGGACTAGAAACAGGCGATTTCATAGAGATAGAAGGACCCAAAGCAATAGCTGTCGCTACTGTTTGGCCTCTGCATGGCGGTGAGACGCAGAAGGATATAATCAGGATAGACGGTTACATAAGAAGTGCTACAGGAGCAAGCATCGGAGACTATGTTAACGTTAAGAAAGCCGAAAACGTAGAGCCCGCGAAGAAAATAGTTCTCGCTCCGCTAGAACCTATAAGATTCGGAAGGGACTTTGTTGACTACGTTAAGAATATACTTAAAATGAAGCCAGTGGGACGCGGTGAGACTATAGTAATCCCGGTCTTCGAGGGATTGCCCTTAGTAGTAGTATCGACACAGCCAAGCCACTATGTCTATATTACCGATGATACCGAGGTTGCTATTAGAGAAAAACCGTTGAAAGAAGCAGAACTTGAGAAAGCAAGGGGAGTTCCGAAGGTCACTTGGGAAGATATAGGTGACCTGGAGGAGGCTAAGGAGAAGATAAGGGAGATCGTGGAGTTACCAATGAAACACCCGGAGCTATTCAAGCATCTGGGTATAGAACCGCCTAAGGGTGTACTACTTTACGGCCCGCCTGGGACAGGTAAAACATTATTAGCAAAGGCTCTTGCAAACGAGATAGGAGCATACTTTGTAATGATTAATGGACCCGAGATTATGAGTAAGTTCTATGGAGAAAGTGAACAGAGGCTTAGGGAGATATTCAAGGAGGCGGAGGAGAATGCTCCGAGCATAATATTCATCGATGAGATAGATGCGATAGCGCCTAAAAGAGAGGAAGTGACAGGTGAGGTCGAGAAGAGGGTAGTATCTCAGCTTCTCACGCTTATGGATGGTATGAAGGAAAGAGGGAAGGTCATAGTTATCGGTGCCACAAATAGGCCAGATGCTTTAGACCCTGCCCTTAGAAGGCCGGGTAGGTTCGACAGGGAAATAGAGATAAGACCTCCAGACAAGAGGGCTAGAATGCTAATATTGCAAGTTCACACTAGAAACATGCCGCTCTACGATGATGTAAATTTAGAGAAGCTAGCAGAACTGACTCACGGCTACACAGGCGCTGATCTTGCAGCTCTCGCCAAAGAAGCTGCCATGAGTGCTTTACGGAGGTTCATAAGGGAGGGCAAGGTAGACTTATACCAGGCAAAAGAGCTTCCGGCTAACATGCTGAAGAACATTACGGTTACAATGACGGATTTCCTCGAAGCTATGAAGCTGATAAGGCCTACCCTAATCAGGGAGATATACATAGAGGTTCCCCAAGTTAAATGGGATGATATCGGTGGATTAGACGAGGTAAAGCAAGAAGTCAGGGAAGCTGTAGAATGGCCTATTAAATACGGCGAAATATTCGAGAAGATGGGTATAAGGCCGCCGAAAGGTGTAATGCTATTTGGCCCTCCTGGAACGGGAAAGACTTTACTAGCCAAGGCTGCTGCCACTGAGAGCGGTGCAAACTTCATTGCAGTCCGTGGCCCTGAAATACTCAGTAAATGGGTTGGTGAAAGCGAGAAGGCTATTAGGAAAATATTTGAGAGGGCAAGGCAAGCCGCTCCAACGATAGTGTTCTTCGACGAGGTAGACTCGATAGCTCCAGCTAGAGGATTAAGGCATGACAGCGGAGTAACAGACAGAATAGTTAACCAGATACTAACAGAGATGGATGGAATTGTGCCGTTAAACAAGGTAGTAGTGATGGGAGCGACCAATAGGCCTGATATAATGGATCCAGCTCTGCTGAGGCCTGGAAGATTTGATAGGGTAATATATGTACCGCCGCCGGATAAGGAGGCTAGGAAGGAGATATTCGAAATACACACTAGGAGCATGCCTCTAGGAAAGGACGTTGACTTCGACAAGCTTGCAGAGATGACGGAAGGATATACGGGAGCTGATATAGAAGCGGTTTGCCGCGAAGCAGCTATGATAAAGTTAAGGGAGAAGCTTGAATTAGGACCAGTGGAGATGAAGCATTTCGAAGAGGCGTTAAAGAAGATACCGCCGAGCATAACTAGAGAAGACATAGAGAAGTATATGAAACTCGCGAAGGAATATAAGAGAATGACTCTAGGAGGCTAAGCTTCCTTCATTCCTTTTTCATAGATAACCTTGCCTTCACGATCCTTTATGTAGACTATCCTATGTAACGGTATAACAGTCCACTCGTCATCCAAACTCAACGCCCAGTTATCAGCTGAAACGATACGCTCTAGAGGGATCTCCTTAATCATGGAGCCAGAAACATCCCTTGTTCTATGGATATAGCCTATAACAATTCCATTAGGCCTCTCATGTAAGAGCCATCTCAACTTATCATACAAAACGCTTCTCCCCAAAGCAACACACCACTATCGATACTGTGGGGAGGGGTAGAGCCTCTCGGTCATACCTCGTACAATACGGGCTGATCCCGGGATTGTCGCGTCCCTCCCCAGGATTTATTGTGGTATTCTAGATGTATAGATTTTTGTATGAAGATGGTAGCCGGGCGGGGATTCGAACCCCGGTCACGGGGGTTCTCCCAGCAGGCCCCGGTACAAGCCTGCTGTCCAAAGCCCCGCATCCTTGGCCGCTAGACGACCCGGCTCTCCACCGGCCGGTGGCTTCCCATATTATTAGTATTTCATATTAACCTATGTAGGATATATTTATTCTTCGGATTCTAAGAGGGGTGTTATCCTGGATTGACGTCGAAAAACGGTCTCATAGTAATTATAATTCTCTTCATAGTAATTCTCGGTGGTGCTGTATACTATCTTCAGCAAAGTAATAACGGTGCAGGTGGAGAAACTTCTACAACAACTCAGGTAACTCAGACTCAGGGGAATCTTTCTTGTAAGGGTGATCAAATAATGCTTGATGATGGGGTATACATTTATACTTCTAAAGGTATAACGAAGACGAGTCTGGGCAAAATAGCAGAGTTAAAGGATAAGCCGATAATAATGTTATTCTATAATAATCAATGCCCTCATTGTAGGGATTTCGACCCTACCTGGTGTCAACTAGTCGAAACTTCCTCCCTTTCATCAAGGTATTATATGGTTAAGGTAGTATGCGACTGGTTCACAACGGCATGTACGAGCCAGGATGCTCAGCTGCTCTTCACCAATATGGGTGTAAGGGTGTCACCTACTATGGTTATAGCTAAGGCTAGTGGGAAGAGTATTACCGGTATCCGAATGCTAGTTCCAGGTGATCCTGTTGGTTTTACATATAAGGATTTGCTGGATTACCTCTCGAATTATACTCCGAGCAGATAATGATGATGGAAAAGTTTAAATAGCACAACTCCTATTCCTTCTTCCCGTATATAAGGTTTTCTCTATTATTTAATGGAGGAAGCCTTATATATGGATGGGTGAATGCGGTGGCGAGGAAAGAACGTAGGGAGGAGAAACGTAATAGTCATCATGATTGCCCCCCTGATCAGATATACTTTGACCCGGTGAGAGGGGAGAAGATCTGTTTGCTTACGGGAGAGGTTATCGAGGAGCAGATAATTGATACAGGCCCGGATTGGAGAGCTTATAATCAAGAGGAAAGCGAGAGGAGAAGCAGGGTAGGAGTTCCTCTAACTTATACAATGCATGACCTAGGAGTTTCAGCTATAGTGGATTATAAGAATAGGGATGCTGCGGGGAGAAGGCTAACAGGTAGGAAAAGGCTTGATGCTATTAAAATAAGGAAATGGCAGAGTAGAAGCAAAGTACAGACAAGCATTGACAGGAATCTCCAGCAAGCAATGCAGGAATTGGATAAACTGGCAAAACAACTAGGTGTGCCAAGACACGTCCAAGAAGAAGCAGCTAAGATATACCATATGGCTGTGAATAAAGGATTGGTACGGGGTAGGAGCATAGAGAGCGTTATAGCTGCAAGCTTATATGCAGCATGTAGGATTCACAGACTACCCCATATGCTAGATGAGATAGCTCAGAAAGTTAGGGGTAGTAGGAGGGAGATCGCTAGATGTTATAGGCTAATAGTCCGAGACTTAAGCCTTCGTGTGCCGGTAATAGATTCCAAGACCTTTGTTGCGAGAATAGCCGGAGCACTCGGTCTACCGGATGAGGCCATAGTTCAGGCGAGCAAATTCCTTGAAATAGCAAAGAAAAGAGGACTAACAGCAGGTAAAGACCCTGGTGGATTGGCAGCCGCTGCTGTTTATTTAGCAGCACTCATGCTGGGAATAAAGAAGACCCAGAAAGAGGTCGCTAAAATAGCTGGAGTTACGGAAGTAACTGTTAGGAACAGATATAAGGAATTGGCACACGAGTTGCATATTTCTATAGATCTTGAAGACGATTCCAGTAAAAAGAAGAAAGCTGAAGCGAGTGCTTCAAAAACAAATTAATTTTTCATGGTAAAAGGATTTAGGCGCTTTTCTTCGCTTTTATCCTTTCCATCAGCACAGGCAGGAATTGGTACAGATCGGCAACAACGCCGTAATCAGCGTTCTTGAATATTGGAGCGCTTTTATCCTTGTTTATGGCAACCACTATTTTAGCGTCAATTATACCTGCAAGATGCTGTGGAGCTCCGCTTATACCTATTGCGAAGTAGACTTTCGGAGCTACCTTCTTACCGCTGAGGCCTACCCAGTGTTCTTCACTTAACCACTGTAGATCAGCTGCTACTGGCCTGCTACAGCCTATTTGAGCGCCGAGAAGATCGGCTAGTTCGAAGGCTAGTTTCAAGTCTTCCTTGCTCCTAAATCCTCTGCCTGCGCTTACAATTACCTCCGCCTCCTCTAGGTTAACTCCACCCTTCTCCTTAGGCTTTCTTTCAATTACTTTTACCTTGCCTTCTTCCTCGACGGCAACATCTTCTATTTCAACAGCTTGGTCTCCCAGTGTTGCTGGTTTGAATTTCCTAGGCGGTAGGCTCACAATACTGGGCAGTGGGAGCGATATCTTGGCTACTGCTCTACCGCTTAGTATGCCTCTCTCGATAGTTATCTTAGCTTCTTCAACTGAGAAGGTTAATGCATCTACTACGAATGGGATATTCTTCTTGGCCGCCAACCTTGAGATAGCGTCTCTAATGTTCTTTGCAGTTATAGTAATCACTAGGTCAGGGTTCACCTTGTCGTAGACTTTTTCAAATGCCTTAGCGAGTGGTTCCGGCTTGTCTGTTTTGATGCTAAAGGCTTTCTTAGCGCCTTTGGATACTTCGGGTAATATATTGATTGCACTACCTGCCCCGGCTACATATACTTCTCCGCCTAGGGTTGAAGCTGCACCGATGGCTTCGGGTATATCTTTTTCATTAATCGCGAATACGAGAATCTTCATCTTCCTCCTCACCTCATTAAAGCTTGATTGCTCCCTCATTAACGAGGGCTTCTAGGAGCTTGTCTGCTATCTCCTCGGGGTTGTCGCCCTCTATTATCGTCTGCTTCCTTTGTACTGCTAGTACTCTAGCTTCTAGGATGCTTGATATGCTTGATATATCTAGCCCTAAGTCACCTAACGTGTATTTTGTCAACGGTTTCTTGAACGCTCTTCTTATTTGTATCAGGGTAGGGAGCCTTGGAGTGTTTATTTCTCTTGTAACGCTTACAACTGCAGGTAGGTTGGCTTCGACTTTTTCCATGAAATCTTCTAGGTCTCTTTCAGCGGTTATTTTGTCACCGCTTATCTCTATTTTCTTTGCAAAGCTTATGTAAGGTAATCCCAGTAGCGCTGCTAGTCTTCCAGGTACCTGTCCGGTGAACCCGTCTACAGTGGCTTCACCGGCAAGTATGAGCTTCGGGTTTATTCCTAGCTTGTCTAGGAGGGCTTTTAGTGTAGTAGCTGTGGTAGTGGGGTCTCCTGGGATTAGCTTGTCATCTGCTAGTATATGGGCTTCATCCACTCCCATTGCAAGAGCTTCTCTTAGACTGCTCTCAGCGTCTTTCATTCTCTTAGCAACAGGCCCCCATGTTAGTACCGCTATTCCAATGATCTTGTCTGCACCAATAGTTGACTTGATATCACTGGCTACTTGTACTGCGTTTCTATCGATGTCACTGAGTTTTAGAGGTATGGAGTCTACGAGGAGGGTTCCCTGGACGTCTGCTTTTATCATCCCCGGATTCAGGGCTGGTTTCAATAATACTACAATTTCCGCCAATGACTACACCTCTCTACTTTATATAGCTATAGCCGTGGAATAGGGTGGTTCCCACTGGTTTATAATGCTTGTTTACATTTTGTAGTCTAGAAATAGGAGATTCAGTGAATTACAAGTGATTGGTGAAGAATATGAGGGGAATGTTGTTTGTTTAGCTTTCTGCATTACTCATTTTACGGAGCTCTTCGTCTCTTAGCATTCTTCTCAGAATTTTACCTACAGCAGTTTTAGGGAGGTCATCTCTGAATTCCACCACTTTAGGAACCTTGTAGTCCGCAAGGCCCTTCTTAGCGAACTCTATAATTTCTCCGGGCTTTACCTTGCCTTTACACTCGTCTTTGAGTACTACGAAAGCCTTTACATATTCGAACCATTCTTTGTGCGGTGCTCCTATGACTGCTGCTTCTTTCACACAAGGATGCCTATATAAGACTTCCTCTACCTCTCGCGGGAAGATACTATACCCCTTGTATTTTATGAGGTCCTTCTTCCTGTCTACAATATAGAAGTAGCCTTCATCATCCATCTTCGCTATATCTCCTGTTCTAACCCACTTGTATTCACAGCATTCAAAGAAGGCAGAATCATTTTCTTCAGGCATATCTTTATAACCGAGCATTACTTGTGGCCCGGCTATGACAAGTTCCCCCTCCTTGCCTGGAGGCAGGATTTCGGGTTCTTCTATATCTGCAACGGCTGCTATTGCATTAGGGACAGGTAATCCTATACTACCATGCTTTGCCTTACCCATTATCGGGTTGACGTGTGTAACAGGGCTTGTCTCCGTTAAACCATAGCCTTCCCGTAATTTGGCTCCCGTCAGCTCCTCAAACTTCTCTGCAACCGCGACTGGTAAAGGTGCCGCTCCACTGATACAGGCTTCGAGGCTGCCTAGATTAAACTCCTTTACCATAGGATGATTAACTATAACTTGATACATCAATGGAACTCCATGGAATAAATTAGGCTTATGCTTATCTATTCCCTTCATTACCTCTATAACATCCCACTTAGGATAGACCAAAATGGTTGCAGCCCTAAGCATCGCCGAGTTCAACACGGCGCTCTGTCCATATATATGGAACCATGGGAGAACCCCCATCATAATGTCTCTAGCCTTGTTTCCCCTCTTATACCATGAGTCTACTTGGTAAGCGTTAGATACCAAGTTGAAGTGTGAGAGCATAGCGGGCTTCGGTAAACCAGTTGTTCCGCCGGTGAACATTAATGCTGCGATGTCTTTTTTCGGGTCAACTTCTGAGAGTTTTTCAATGGGCTTAAATCCTTTGAAAACGTCTTTCAGGAAGGCTATTCCATTTTCTCTCCGTATTTTCGGTATTTCCTTCCTCATCTTTACCCTGTAAAGAAAACCACCTAGCCCAGGTAGGAAATCATCTAATCCTGTATATATTATAGTTTCTACATTAATGCCTGCGGTATCTATTTTGTTCTTAAAAATGTCCAGGGCTACCATTACTCTAGCTTTTGTTTTCCTCGCCTGATGCTCTATTTCTCTTGGTGTGTAAAGCACATTCATCGGTGAAACAGTTGCCCCGGCAATTAGTGTGCCATAGTAAGCGATAGCGAACTGAGGCGAGTTAGGCAACATTAAGAGTACAACATCCCCCTTCTCGACACGTTTATTTTCTAGGAAAGACGCGAATCTCTTTGCTTTATCAAAGAGTTCACTGTAACTTAAGTCTCTCCTAAGAAGGGAGCTGGTTTTTCCACCGTAGAAAATCATTGCCCTATGGCTTGGATATTTTTGGGCGGAATCTACTAGGAACTGGTAAAGCGGTATTTCCGGGATCTCTATCTCCGGCGGAACATCTGGATCGTAATTCTTTATCCAGGGTTTCTCAAGGTAACCCTTTGCAGCTTTCTCACTCAATACATGCACCTCTCGCTTGATATTATAAAGCCTAGAATCGTTTTGTATGTCATAGGAGTATAAATGGAATAACCGTTATAAACTGGGGTTGGAATAGAGTTATCCTGGATGCCTTGCCGCCGTAGCTCAGCTGGGAGAGCGCCCGGCTGAAGACCGGGCGGTCCGGGGTTCAACTCCCCGCGGCGGCACCATTTCCAGCGCTGTCTTCTACAAATCCGATTAAAAGCAATTTATCTATAGATTCTATGTACAGAATACTCCGGCATTTTCTATAGGTACTCAAGTATTTACGTACTATAGAAATCACTGTTTTCTCCAGGTGTTTCAAAGATCCTCTCAAGGATATCAACAAGTTAACGCAATCTCCGTTTAGGATAGCCTTCACAAACTTCTCTATAAACTTGGGGATTTCGTCAGGCTCTTCTAACAGATAGCAGTCTGAGACTGGTATGACTTTATCAATGCTTGTCAGAATTTCATTTTCTACTAACCTATAGGCTCTAGATGGATCAACCTTTGTATAAACTAGGAGAACTCCTCTGTAAGGGGTTCTTTCTATGCTTACGTTAATGTCATATGGAAACAGGATGTCGCCTACTTCTTGCTCTGCCCAATACTCTTTTCCAGCTTGGTGGTGGATAATGAGTGCTGGGCAGCGTAGGGGCATATTTCTCTCAGGGGGCACTCCTTGCATTTCGGATTCCTCGCAGTACACCATTTCCTACCTAAGGCTATAACAAGTTTATGTGCTCTTACTAGATCCTCTCCTTCGAAGAACTCGGTGAGTGCCCTGCTTATTTTCTTGTAGTTATTAGACTTTGTTAAACACCATCGCTGGGATATTCTTTTTGCGTGGGTATCAACAGCGAAGACTTTTTCCCTTCTCATTTGGGACAGGAAAACATCCAGCGTCTTCTTGCCTATTCCAGGCATCTTTTTAAGTATCCTCCTCAGCTCCTCCGGTGGCAGTTCTACTAGTATTTTTTCGCCCCCTAGTTCTTGGATACATTTGGCTACTTCAACTATCCATTTTGATTTTTGACTGGATAATCCCGCAGGGCGTATAGGCAGCTCGATCAGCTCAGGTCCTAGCTCGATCACTCGTTTTGGCGTGATATTTCCTCTGAGGAGTTTGTGAAGCCTTGTATATGCATATATTGCAGCTTTGTCTGTTGTATTTTGGCTTAATATTACAGCTACTAATAGGGCGAACGGGTTTCCATTGAGTTTTTTGGATACTAGGCTGACAAATTCGTCTTCTCTTATCTCAAGTCCTGATTTACCTAAGAGTTCAATGACTTTATGCCCAGTGAAACCTTCGGGTTTAAAGCATTCTTTATTGTTGTCACTAATACTTTTCAAAGCCATCCTCCTATAATCTAGCCTTTTCTCTTATTTCTACTGTTGTATAAATATACTATTTAACCTGTGAGCAATTTAGCATATCGATTATATATCTTGCTATAATACCTGAAACCCTTCTGTCCTTCATGTATTTCCTTAGGCAAGGCATTTCCTCTAGGAGTTTATCAGTGTATTCGTAGTTTAATTTCCTCTGGCCAGATGCTAGGAGTCTTAGATAGAACTCGGCTTTGGGTGTTATTTCACGGATGCAGTTCCTTAATGAGATATAGTCTGTGAATACCGTTTCCACAGATTCTTCCATGAAGACTTTCAGCTCAATAGGATCTACAGTGAACATGTCATCTAGGAATACTAGTTCGACACCCAATTGTTCCGCTAGTTCTAGTACTTCATCGTTGGAATAGCTTCTAGCAACTAAGAGTGGTTTACAACCGGTTATTCTCGAGTTGACGTATGCTTGCCTGACACCGTTAATATCGGCATAGCCGGATTTTACTTCTACAGCCCAGCAACCTCCTTTCCCATCCCTCGCCAGTATGTCTACTTCCCCTATTTCCCTACCGTTTCTCTCTATTCTTAGATTCGTGTCTTCTATAGTGTAGCCTTTCGACTCCAATAGTTTTACGGCTGTCCTGATGCTGGCTTTTTCCCTTCTATGATGGGATATGTTCTGGGGCAGCTACTATCACCTGTTTACATGGGATATGATATGACAATGCTTATATATTAACCAAAACAAATGGAGATAGGTACAAAAATGAATGAAGGTATAATGCCTTCGAGGTGAATGAATTGAAGTTTTGCCCGAAGTGCGGCTCAGTAATGGTGGTTGTCAGGAAAGAAGGGAAGCTGTATTACCAGTGTACTAGATGTGGTTACATGGAGCCTGTGAAGAAGGGTGAGTCTATGAAGATTGTTGAGAGGGCTGATAAGAAAAAGAAGGTTGTTTCAACAAAGTCAGTAGCTGAGAACACGGCTATAATGAGGAGTAGAGAAGAGATTCAACAAGAGATAGAGGAGTATTATGAGCAGGTGCTTGACCAGTTAGCTGATGAATACTGAAAAACCCCCGTTACTATTTATAGTTTACTAAGTTCCTTGCTTGCTTCTTCTATGTCTTTATGGGTATCTATGCTTTTCCAGAAGATTCCCTCATACCTTACTGTGGCCAGGGCACCTTCATACGCTAATTCGGGGAAGCCGCGTCTTTCAACATCTCCCAGCTCTGGGAGGTAGTCGAATACGTTGGGTGTCATAACATATACTCCTCCATTAATCCAGTAGTCAGGTATGTATGGTTTCTCTATGAACTTCTTTATTAGATCGCCTTCAATGTCGAGTATTCCATACGGGCTTCTAAGCGGGACGGCTGCTAGTGCTGCATATACTTTCTTTTCTCTCACCTTGTTCATGAGAGGTTTAGGGTCTAGGTTTGTTATGATGTCACCGTTTAGTACGAGGAATAGTTCTTCCGATTTCAGGATGTGTTCAGCGTTTTTTAAAGCGCCAGCTGTACCTCTGGGTTCCTCCTCTATTACATAGGTAGCTCTTATTCCAAGCCTGTTCCCACTACCTATTCTCTCAATTATTTTTTCCTTCTGATATCCGACGAGTAAAACTATGTTTGTAACTCCGTGATTCCTAAGCCATTCAATTTGGTGTTCGAGTATGGGTTTGCCTGCTACTTCTACTAATGGTTTAGGTATGGTTTCCGTTATCGGTCTGAGCCGTTTACCGTATCCTCCGGCTAGAATAGCCGCCATAACCATGGCTGTTTCACCGTTTCTATATTATTAGTTTCAATTATATCATAATAAGTATTGGATAGGTCTCTTAGTGAAGTTATATTGTCCCGTTATATGTAAATAATACTAGCCTTTATTACTTTCAGTCAGCTGGGAAACTTTCATATAATAGGGTGGTGTAATTATTGAGGCTCTTTAAGGACTACATGGTCTTCACAGAATCATACATACCGCCAAACCTTGTGAATAGGGAGGAGAAGCTCAGCAGGTTAGTTGACTTCTATAGGTACATGACTGAGTCTCCCGGAGAATTCTCTCGAATAGCTGTAATATATGGTACAGTGCGAGGCAGATCAGGTATAGGAAAAACTACTCTGGCAAAATTAACTGCTAAAAGAATATCGGAGTTAGCTGCTAGGAACGGGTATAGGATAAGACCAGTGTATGTCAACGTTTATTCTATGACTGGTGTGAATCAGATACTAACTTCTATAATAAACCAACTGGGCATTAAAGGAATCAAACCCAGGGGCAGTAGTCCCATTGAACTAATGAAGGCCATTCTAGACGATACGTTGAGCAAGGATTACTATGTAATGCTGACAATAGATGAGATACAGTCTATACTCAAAAGAAGAGGCTTCAATGAAGAGCAATTGATATACTTATTCTTTAGATACACGGAAATCTTTGAAGGTGTAGTGGATGCGTATAGGATTTATCCCCTACTAGTTGTTTTCGACATGATCGAATGGGGTAAAATGCCTGGGCAACTCAGGTCAATGGTTGGCTTAGAAGTAGGCTTACAGCCTTACAAATCATATGAGCTGTATGACATATTATATGATAGAATTGAGAGAGGCTTAGTGGACCCTGTTATGTTCCCTCCAGCACTAGTAGAGATGATCACAGACTACTTGGGATACGATAAAAGCGGGGAAGGTAACGCTAGGACAGCGATTAACGTCGCACGCCAGGCTGTTGAAGCAACCGAAACCAAAGGAGACGACTTGATTAGAGAGGAATATGTTAGAGAAGCCTTGTCCATGGTGGGGACATTCAAGATCTCGGAATACAGTGTGGAGAGCTTGGGATTGCACCAGAAAATACTGCTCTACGCTCTCTCACTCCTAAGCCTCAAGACGGAGGGTGACTGGATTACTATGGGCGTATTAGAAGAGGAGTACAAAACAGTATGTGAATGGTTGAATGAGAAGCCAAGGGTTCACAGCCAGTTATTCGAGTATATCAAGGAACTATCATTCAAAGGCCTACTACAAACAAGCCTTTCGGGGAAAGGCATGAGGGGGAGGACAACGCTTATCAGGATATCACCAGATATCCCTGTTAGTCCTCTTAAGATGCTACTAGAAAAAGAGTTACACCTGGTTTGATAATAATGGGCATCGAAGACGTTCTCTCGAGCAGGGGAAGGATAAGGATTATTAAGATACTATTGAAGTATGGGGCGACAAACATAAACACGTTGATTAGGGAATCAGGGTTAACCCACAAACTCGTATCGAAATACATCTCTGAATTAAAGGAGGAAAACCTCATCGCAGAGAGGAGGTACGGACGGCTCAGGGTTATCGAAATTAACTATCAAAACCCGAAGATTTCCATGCTTAAAATGCTCCTCGAGGAATAAACTATAACCGGTGTAAGAAGTCTTGAGTAAAACAAATGGAATGATAGATGTTACAGAGAAACCCGAAGTCTACAGGGAGGCTACTGCTTCCGGAGTAATCAGGCTGAAGCCTGCTACAGTCTCCAAAATACTTAAGGGGGAAATAGAAAAGGGAGACGTGCTCACTACAGCGAGAGTAGCAGGCCTACTAGCAGTTAAGAATACTCCTCAGATCATCCCGCATTGCCATCCCATACCCTATACAGGAATAACTGTAATGTTCAACGTGGTAGGAGAGGATAGGATTAAAGCTACAGTTAGAGTGAGAACAACATGGAAAACGGGTGTTGAAATGGATGCATTAACCGGCGTCATGGCTTCTCTACTCACTATATGGGACATGGTAAAGAAATACGAGAAAGACGAGTCAGGTAACTACCCCGAGACTTTCATAGAACAGGTCAGGGTGGAGGAGAAAGTCAAATCTAGAATAAAGGCTTGAATTTAGCATCCTTACCTGATTTCCTTTTCTTACTAGATCTTCTCCTACTCGTAGAAGCCTTCTCTGTCGTTAAAGTTTGCACGGCCTCCTTACTAGCTTCCTTGCTATATCTCAGTGACTCCATTACCTCCTTAATCTCACGGCTACGGCTTCCAGCTAGGAAGTCAACCATCTTATCCTCTAACTCCAAGCCTAAAGCAAGCCTAGCAGGTATACTAGGGTCTTGACTATACCTAAATATTACGGTAAGATAGGGCAGGACTTCAGACTTAACCCTCCTCCTGGACTCAAGAACCCGGTGACCTATCAGCCTAGCCAGGTTTTCCCTCCTCTCTCTAGCTTCCTTACTCCTACCCATCAACTTTATCTTATCAGGGTATCCAAACCTGTCTTTTTTAAGCGGTCCATACTTTCTTGCGAAAGCGACACCCGGGCCTATATAGTCGAATACGTATGAGAGGAGTTCCCAGAATACTTTGAACTTGGCTCGAGAAAGCATGATGTCAGCCCTTGATAGAGAGTCAAACCCTCTATAAAGATCTCGCGGATCACCGAATTTACGCGACATGTTATCATTAATCCAAGCCATAACGGTCTCATAATCCTCTTCACTGCTCGTAACAGCGTTCTTCGCTACCCAAGCGTATCTAGCATAGAATATTCTCATCAATGTCTTGAAGATGTCTATACTCTTGTATCTCTCCCTAACAAGTGCAGCTACAAGATCTAATGTAGCTTTCCCATACCCTTCTCCAACGTTTTGCAGGTCATTTATAGCTGCTCTCAGATCTCCTCCAGCCTTATCAGCTATATATGATAATGCCTGATCTTCACACTCTAATTTCTCTATACTACAGATCTTTTTCAGAATCCTGATTATATCCCTCTTACCGAGTGGTTTGAACTGTATCAATAGGACTTTATCACGAAGCGGTCTAAGCTTATCCTGCCAAGGATTATTTGCAGTCATAACTATGGGGTTCCTAGTATATTCGATAATCCTGTTTATAGCTTCAACCCCACCGTAATCCTCTCTACCGGCTATACCATCAACCTCATCTAGGAGTATAATATACCCCTTCTTGAACAGGCTTCTCCTAGTTGCTGCTGCCCCCACTATTCTTTCCACATCCTGTTTCCTCCTGAAATCACTAGCATTCAGCTCGACTACTTCGAAATCATAACTCCTAGCTAGTGCTTCAACGAGACTGGTTTTACCGACACCGGGCGGTCCCCATAGGAGCACTCCTCTCTTGGGCGGTATACGGCCTTCAGCCCATTCATCGATCCATGGGATAAGAACTTTCTTAGCCTGGTCTTGGTTAATTACCTCTTCAACCCTACGCGGGCGATACTTGATGATCCAGGGAATTCTTTTAGCCACCGCTTATTACTCCCCCAATTTACGCCCTAGCATAGACAACCATGCTATGAATGCTGTGAGCTGAATATCGTCATCTGATCCCTCGACTACCCTGAAATGAATCTCTCCCAGATAGTCAGCTATTAGTATCCTGTATTCCTCAGGTACCTGTATTTTATTTCCAAACAACTCCCGGTGAATTTGCTTCAAGACGTCAGTACCTGCCAACCCGTATTCTATCATAAGCTTCCTAAGCTTCGACCTGGCAAGGTCGAAGTCTCCCTTCAGAGCTGTTTGAACCATCTCTCTTATTTCAACAGGATGGGCAAGGCCAACTACTTTGTAAACCATTGAAACCGTTACCTTCCCAAGAGAAGCAGCTGCTTGAAGCACATTTATAGCCTTCCTCATGTCCCCCTCTGATATGTCGAATATACTTTCTAATGCATCTTCATCATACTCTATACCCTCATTCTCCAATATATATGCAAGCCTGGAAACCACATCTTCCTTGCTAAGCGGTGTAAACCTGAACAACGCGCAGCGACTCTGAATAGGGTCAATAATCCTGGAAGGATAGTTCGCTATGAGTATAAACCTAGTCGAAACCGTATAAAGCTCCATAAGCCTTCTCAGAGCCTGTTGTGCATCACTAGTCATATTATCAGCTTCATCCAATAAAACTATCCTAAACGGTATCCCTGGCGGTGTCCTACTCCTCGCAAACTCCTTAACCTTGCTTCTAATAATATCAATTCCCCTCTCATCCGATGCATTCAACTCCAAGAAATAAGTCCTATAATCTTCCCCATATAGATCATGGGCAAGCGCATGTGCCGCTGTTGTATTATGCAATATTACTGGTCCATAACCTCCAATGAAATTCCCTAGCTCTGGCACAGTTAAATCATACACTACGGTTTCTTCTTCGACGGTTTTAATTGATTTAATATCATCCCAGAATACATCGAGCTGTAAAATATTATTAGTATCATAGAGTGCTTCTGCTATTTCTTTGTACAGTATAAGAAGCCCATCGTAAACAACTTGTCTTAGTTGGTCTAATTTCCTAATCCTATCTGCTCTGATGTTATCTTTTAACATGGTTTTTACCGATGAACCAAACGGATAGAGCCGTCTCCCTACATACTCATAGCTTAGATATTTTCGAATGGAGCCGTCTAAAACGGCCCTGTACTTATTCAACGAATTGACAGAGTCAAGATTATTGATCAGCTTAATTACTGTATTTAAACGCGGTATCCCTTGCTCATTCTTATACTCAAACACTCTGAATCTTCTTCCCATTGAAACTTTTAGTGTGTCGAGTTCTCCTATGATTTGATTCGTCAGGGGTTCAAGCGGATTTCTTAGTACCTCTAGCCTCTGCTCTATATCCATTAATAATCTTTGAAGATCTGGGATGATTTTTGCTGCTAAATTATTGAATGTTTCTACTCCAATTCTTTCTTCTTCTAGGAGCAGCCTCTTTTCTGCTTTTGTAAGATCCCTTGATAGATGCTTACTTAGTTTCGGTATAACTCTCCTCAAGCTATGTGGGATGTAAACAGTATCAACACCATCCATGGTTTCACGGTTTTTCAAGAGACTCATTATAACTGGCTTCTTCTTTGGATGTATAAGACCTATGTTGTTTATAAAAGTGTTTAACTGTTTTTCTCCAGGTACGATTATATTGTAATATACGTTATTTTCGGTTCTTTCTTCTTCAAGCCTTGCAATTACACCTAATATATTAAATGCATACAGCAGATCTAATGCCACAGCTTTACTCGAAGTGTTAATAATAACACCGGTTTTATCAATAGTTCCACCTGCATCCGTATAAGCACGTAAAAATGCCGCAAGTGTTTTCTTTGATTTCCACACAAATGGAGGAATCCCGGCTCCCCCGGCTTTTCTTCCACGAACATCGCTCTTCCCCGTAATATCTTCCACAATATTTCTCTTATTCACCCTAATTCTAAGGGTTCTTCCTATCGGAAATTCCTCCCTCGCATCTGTTCCATAGATTAACTGGAACAATAATTTTACTCTTGAGCGCAGGGTGTGGCCGCTATTATGGAAAGTAACATATGAGCTATTATCCATTGTATTTATATATACGTCACCGTTAGCCAATATGTAACCTGTTAATTCTGCTAAAAGTACTTCCTTTTCTTCTATGATGCTTTCACTTATATTGATAGTCCTAGGAACCGCTATCTTCATATCTTTATCGATCCCGGGAGGTAGCTTCCAATCTATCCTACCATACCTATTCATCACCAAGAGAGGGTGTCTCAGTGTAACTTCTATTTTTCTTCCACTTGAAAGCTCTATTTTCACTATAAAGTTTGTTTTTCCTCTATAGATATGAGATGTTTTAGCTGGAATTATCCTCCCATTCTTACTGAGAGAATAGATAGACACATTTGCCTCTTCAAAGACCTCTTCCCCCTTAACTTTCCTGGATTGTATTATTTCCTCAATTATTTCTCCTATCTTTCTCGGCCCATTATTTGTTAGTACTGGGGTATTATAGGTAACGCATTTACCTGTACCAGGCGGGCCAGCGAATAAAAGGTGCGGCATGTTTTTTTCTCCTATAAATTTCTGCATTCTAATAACTATTTCCTTCTGGTTTATGATGTTTTTCAGCGTCTTGGGACGGTATTTTTCGACCCACAGTAACTCGTATATTTCACTGCTCAACGCTTAAGCACCTTTTTGAAGCGTGGTTTATCCTATTTGTTCATATTTGACTGTTGCGATATAAAACCCTGCGAACTAATGGTTTTGATGGAAACCCTATTATCACAGTTTACACAATATTAATGATAGATGTTGGGGGATTATTGGAGTTGTGGTTCCATGACTGATATTCGTGACAGGCTTAAACTGCTTGAAGGGGATTACGAGTTGGAGCCTGTTAGAGTTCTAGTACTGAGGGAGGCGGAAATACCGGCGCCTTCCGGGGTTACTGTAGTCCAGAGAGGCGAAGAACTAGATCTTCCCAGGTGGCAAGCAAGGAAGCTTCGGGATAGCGGTATAGTCGAGATAAAGGAAGCCGAGATCGGTTCTGAGGAGATCGCTCGAGTTCATTTTACAGAAGTCAACTCTAGAGGCGCGATTCAGTTAGCCCAGCTTCCCCCTAGGTTCTACTTGAAGGTTAGAGAATACATTGAGAACTTGAATAGAGCTATAAAAGAAAACCCTAGTCCCTCATTATTCAATGATAGAGCGAATACAGAGAAGCTTCTCGCGGATATTGTAGACAGGAGGCTTAACAAGATAGTGAGACTTGTTGTTGCAGGCGGTGACGATAGTGTGTTAGATAAGATGACTCCTGAGGAAAAGATATTGTATAAAACGCTTCTTGAAACTTTGAAGACTTGGCGTGAAGGAATCATAGGTTATCTAGGAAGGTGATTAGGCTTTGACTATAGAGGTTGAGTTGGCTGGGAGAGAGGCGTATATAGACTTCCTGAGGAACTTCAGGGATAGAAGCGGTGCTCTGAAATATATGGAGAGAATAAGGAGAATGATTAACCTCAGGCAGAAAAGCCTTATCATAGACTATCTAGACCTCTATACATACAAACTAGACCTTGCAATGGAATTAGTCGAGAATCCGCAGAAGAGCTTAAAGGATGTTGCTGCAGCTATACGGGAAATAGTGTTAGTAGAGGATCCTGAATACGCTGAGAAGGCGGGTGAATTCTATCCTAGAATAAGGGGCCTACCGGAAACAACTCCAATTAGAAGCATCAAAGCCGATTACATTGGTAGACTAGTTCAAGTGGAGGGAATCGTGACGAGAGTCACGCCGATAAAAGAGAAAATGATCAAAGCTGCATACAGGCACGTGATCCAGGACCCTAATTGTGATGGGGAACTCTTCTACTATCCGGAGGAAGGCGAGATAGAGGACAGACTGGAAAGACCGCTCATATGCCCTAGATGCGGCAGGTCCGGCGGGAAATTCGATCTGGTCAGGGAGAGATCAGTCTTTGTTGACTGGCAGAAAATAAGTGTCCAAGAAAAACCGGAGGAAACTCCAGGGGGACAGCTTCCAAGAAGCATTCAAGTAAGGCTAACTCGTGATCTAGTCGATATAGCCAGGCCGGGGGATAGAGTCACAATCGTAGGAACCGTACGCTTAAGCCATGACACGCAGTCTAAACCCTATTTCACACCCTTCATAGAAGCAATATCCGTGAGTGTATCGCAGAAAATGCTGGAAGAGGTAGTGATAACTAGGGAAGACGAGGAGAAAATAAGGGAACTAGCGAGTGACCCATGGATAGTTCAGAAGATCGTTCTAAGCATAGCACCTAGCTTATACGGAATGTGGAGTGAGAAAGAATCCATAGCATACCTCCTATTCGGTGGGGTACCAAAATTCACTCCAGATGGGACAAGGATTAGAGGCGATATACACGTACTACTTGTAGGAGATCCTGGTACAGGTAAATCGCAAATCCTGCAAAGCGCAGTCAAGCTAGCCCCTAGAGGAATATATACTAGCGGTAAAGGATCGACGGCAGCTGGATTGACGGCTGCAGTTCTAAGAGACACGACAACAGGGGAATGGTATCTAGAGGCAGGAGCGCTTGTAATAGCGGATGGAGGAATAGCTGCTATAGACGAGATAGATAAAATGAGGGAAGAGGATAGGAGTGCGATACATGAAGCAATGGAGCAACAGACGGTTAGCATAGCAAAAGCCGGTATAGTCGCTAGCCTGAATAGTAGGACGAGCGTGTTAGCAGCCGGCAACCCTAAGTTCGGAAGATACGATGAGACATTGTCGATACCGGAAAACCTCAACTTACCGCCTCCTATAGTTTCCAGGTTTGATCTAATTTGGCTTCTAAAGGATAAACCCAACGAGAAGAAAGACAGGGCACTTGCAGAGTATGTACTAAATGTTCACAGTGATGTTGACAAGTTTTCACCTCCAGTAAACCCTGACCTACTCAAGAAATACATAAGCTATGCAAGGCGCTATGTCAAGCCTAGGATATCGAGGGAGGCAGCTAAGCTCATAGAGGAGTTCTATGTTAATATGAGGAAGAAAGCCCTGGAATTCGAGAAAACAGGTGAAATGGGTGGAACACCGCCTATACCCATAACAACCAGGCAGCTCGAAGCTCTTATCAGGCTTACTGAGGCTCATGCAAGGCTGAAACTGAAGCAAGTAGCCGACGATGAAGACGCGGCGGCTGCTATCAGGCTTATGGACGAGTTCCTTCACAACATCAATCTTGATGTTGAGACAGGTTTACCTGATATTGATTCTTTGACGACTGGTAGGACGAGGAGGAAGAGGGAGATTATTAAGATGGTTACAAGGATAATAAAGGAGCTGAGTTCAGCTAGCGAGAAGAAGTGTGCTTTAATTGATGATATTTACCAGAGGGCTAGGACTAGGGATATAGGTGACGAGGAGGTGAGAGAAGTTCTAAGACTCCTGAGCTCGGAGGGCTCAGTGTTCTTCAAGACTGAGGGAGGTAAGAGGTGTTATAGCCTCGTAGAATAGTTATAACATGGTCTCTGTATACTTTTAGGAGTGCTAATGGAATTGAAGATAAACGGTAAGCCGCGGAAGCTATTAGAATGCCTGGGAATACGAGAACTATATCCGCCTCAGATAGAGGCGGTTGAGAAAGGCCTGCTCGAGGGTAAGAACCTTCTAGTCACAACTCCTACGGCTAGCGGTAAAACTCTAGTGGCAGCACTAGGCATAGCCTCACAAGTCAATGGAGGAGTATCTAAAGCTTTCTACACTGTTCCCCTGAGAAGTATTGCCTTCGAGAAGAAGATGTTCTTCGAAGCGGTAGGCAGATGTCTTGGTTATAGAGTGGAGACCATCGTAGGAGACCTCGAAGTACCTGAATGGAAGCTCAAGAAAGCTGATATAGTCGTGTCCACCTATGAGAAGATGGATAGTATCATAAGGAAAAACCCGGACTTCCTAACGGAAATAGGCGTCGGCGTCATAGACGAACTCCACTATATATCAGACCCGAAGAGAGGGCCTATTGTAGAACTAATAGTATCAGCACTAAAGTATAAGGCGCCCCAGATACAGCTTATAGGATTATCTGCCACGGTCTCTAATGCAGAGGAAATAGCTGACTGGATCAATGCAAGGCTAGTAAAGACGAACTGGAGGCCAGTTCCCCTAAGAGAAGGAGTGTATAGGGACGGGTTCATATACTATGCTAACGGTAAAACCGAGCCAGTATCTCAGAGAACGGGGAATCCGACAATAGATCTCGTCTTGCAAGTATCAAGTAAAGGGGGCCAAAGCATAGTCTTCGTCCAGAGCCGCAGGAAAGCAGTAAGCCTAGCCAAGAAAATAACATCAAAACACAAGCATCTAAACTACGATCATAAAAACTCGTTAGAAGCTGCGGAGAGAATAAAGAAAACGTCTGAGAGAACAGAGCTAAGTGAGATACTATCCTCACTAGTATCCAAGGGAGTATCATTCCACCATGCAGGGCTCTCCAACCAGCAGAGAACCGCAATAGAGGATGCCTTCAGAAGGCAGGGAATAAACGTCATAGTGGCAACACCGACGCTTGCCGCCGGTGTAAATCTGCCTGCGAGATATGTAGTTGTAGATGAATACGTAAGGTATGAGGAAGGCTTCAGGACACCGATAAGCGTATCTGAGTACAAGCAATTAGCTGGTAGAGCAGGCCGCCCCGGATATGACGAAGTTGGTACAGCAGTTATCGTAGCCAGACCATCAGACGATCCTGAGGAGTTAATTGACTATTACATCAAAAGACAGCCTGAGCCTTTGCACAGTAAATTAGCGAATAAAAGGGTTCTCAGAATAATATTGTTAGCCTCAATAGCATCTGGGTTAGCTAGGAGGAACAAGGATATAGATAAGCTGGTAATGAACACTCTATACGCAGCCCAGACACAGAGTAGGACGATCATAAGCTTCATACTAAAAGAATCTATCAAAGATCTAGCCAAATGGAATATGATTGTAGAAGAGAGAGGTATTTACCAGCCAACCCGTCTAGGCCTCTTAACCAGTCTACTCTACCTTGATCCTATGTCTTCTAAATTCATAACGGAATACTTGAGGAAAAGGCCTCTCAAGAGTGTTTTCGGTATACTGCACCTGGTATCAATGACAGAAGACGCTCAGCTGGTTAGGCTGCAGAGAAGAGATATAGAAGCACTATACAAGCTTATAGATGAAAGGTATTCAGAGCTTATAGTGGCACCCGAGAAATTCATAGATGATGAAGCTAGGTATCTTCAGGCTGTGAAAACTGCTGCACTCCTTGAGGACTGGGTTAACGAAACTCCTCTCAAAGACATTGAGTCCAAATATAATGTCGGCCCTGGCGATGTCTCATCTATCGTTGAGACAAGTGTTTGGCTAGTATACTCGGTCTCCAGGATAGTGGCACTCTTCCCGGAGACCCAGGATTTACAAGGGTTTGCTAAGAGGCTGGAGGAAAGGCTTAAGTATGGTGTCAAAGAAGAGGTCCTCGAGCTGACTAGGATAAGGGGAGTAGGTAGAGTGAGAGCCAGATTGCTCTATAAATACGGGTATAAGACTGTTGCTGATCTAAAGAAGGCTGAATTGGAGGATTTAGTTAAGATACCTACAATAGGCTATATAGTAGCCCGCGAGATCCTCGAGCAACTAGGTGTCCATGTGGAGGGGTCAGAGGAGAAAGAGAAAATTGAAAGGCATGGGATACTTTCATTCACCTAGACTTCGAGGAATACGGGCTCCTCGTCGGTTGAAACCATACCTTTATACTTGTCAAGATTTTTCCTAACGAATAATGGTAAACTCCTCATCCATAGTAGGGACTGGAAATCAAGCGTCTCAAGCCCACCTTTAATTCTCTTCACTCTATTATTAAAAGTCTCCTCATCGAGTGATGACAGTCTATACTTCATGCCTGTAAGATTGAACCCCCACATACTGTCAAACCCCCTCATATACGTCATATATGGTTCAACCCGATCGAACACCGATTCTAGGGTGGATTTTATTATCCCCATAGCGCGAGGAGTCGACGTTGGGCTGGTGCTCTGCGTAACGAATATACCGTCACTAGAAAGAAGCTCCTTCAGCTTCATATAGAACTCTCTAGTATAAAGCTTAACAGCAGGGCCGGCCTCGAGAGGGTCAACCAAATCACCTATAATAACGTCGAACTCTTCCTTACTAGCGTTCTCAAACACGTATCTTCTAGCATCTTCGATTAACAGTTCAAGCCTCTCATCCTCAAACGATCCCTGATGCCACTCCGGGAGTAGTTTCTTAGCAAGCTCAATTAACTCGTTGTCAATATCGACCATAACCACTCTTTCAACCGTGTTGTATTTAAGAGCTTCTCTAGCAGTAGCACCCTCTCCGCCTCCCAGGATTAAAACCCTTCTAGGGTTCGGGTGGAGCAGCATAGGTGGGTGGACGAGAGCTTCATGGTAAACCTTCTCATCGAGAAGGGTGGACTGAATCTTACCGTCCAAGATAAGCGATTTACCGTAAACTCCTAAATCCATAACCTCAACCCGCTGGTGCTTCGTTGACCCGGTATAGTACACTTTGAACACCTTAGTCAGATGGCCATCATCCAGGGTATCCCATTCAACATGCCAGTTCCAGTAATACATCCCTGTATCTTTCAAGATATACCACCTCTATTCAACCCTTGAAGATTGTGTTTAATAAGAATAAAGGGTTGACGTTGTTACTACCGTTGCTCTGCTAAGAAAGGGAAAGATGTTTTTAATGTAATTGTCATATACAAACCACCGTAGTTTTGTGCTGACATTGAAAGGGTTGGGAGAGGCATGGCAAAATGGCTGGAACTAATATTGTATGGATACATCACTTCTGGCATACGGAGGATCTAGAGCCAATAGTATATATTTTGGCCACATTAGCAGTAATTGGAATCCTATACGGTTTCTATAAGCACTACAAGCTCTGGACTTACGGAGGCCAGAAAATACCGTTTAACCAGCTGGGTAAAAGGACTTGGAATCTCGTTAAATATGCTCTTTTACAGTATAAGGTGATAATGAAGCCTTGGGCTGGGACTATACATCTTCTCATATACCTAGGTATGGCATGGCTTCTGATAGCAACCTTGTTGAGAGCAGTAGACCTCCATGTGGTTAATATACTAACTGGAGATGTTTACAAAACCTATAAGCTACTCAACAACCTAGCAGGCCTATCAGTTATAGTGGGAAGCATTCTCGCTATAATAAGAAGGGCAAGCGGCCAAGACAACTTGCCGCAGGATAAAGTATACTATGTAATACACTTATCCTTCCTAACAATAGCGACGACAGGCCTCTTCTTAACAGGTATGAATGATGCTGGCTATAGAATTGCGGAGGGAGCTTCGAGCCCTTACTTTGACCCGGTAGGATACCTTATTGGGAAGTGGATGCTAGGCGTGAGTACATCGACACTAATTCTCGCGTATAGAATAACTTGGGTTACACATCTAACTATCGTAATGGCTACTTTAGCAACGCTTCCCTGGACTAATCTATGGCATATACTCGCTGGAAGTGCAAACGTTGCCTATACTAGGGAGAGTATGGTTGATTTCGTGGAGATCGAGGATATAGAGAAGAAAGTTGATGAAGGAGAAACGTTTGGAATAGTCAAGCTGGCGGATACAAGCTGGAAGCAGAGAATGGATTATGACGCTTGTACAAGCTGTATGAGATGTACTAACGCCTGTCCAGCTTTTAACGGTGGTAAACCGCTCTCGCCGAGGGACTTGTTAATCACTATGAGAAACCTTATGCTAGAAGGTAAGTGGGATGACAAAGTAATCGGGGATGATGAAGGTAAAATACATCCAGATACCGTATGGAGTTGTGTTACATGTGGTGCGTGTATCTATCAGTGCCCCGTATTGAACAACCATGTTGATACGATCCTTAACCTCAGGAGAGGACTAGTCAGTGAGTATAGCATACTGGAAAGCGAGGAGGCCGAGAAGGCTATACCTGAGGATGCTAGGAACGCCCTCTACAATATGATGCAAATGGGTAATCCCTTCGGATTTAACCCTGCTGACAGGGAGGACTGGATTAACGAGCTAGCAGGGAAATTTGGAGATGATATTATAGCACAGCCGGATGAAGAATATGACTACCTATACTGGATAGGATGTGTGACGAGCTATGATCCTAGGATCAGGCCTGTAGCTGAGAGCTTGATAAAGATCCTGAAGAAAGTGGGGTATAAGGTTGGTGTCATAACGGATGAGGCATGCTGCGGGGAGCCGGCGAGGAGAATGGGGGACGAATTCCTTTTCAGCGAAACAGCTAAACAGAACCAGGAGATACTAGGTCAATACAAATTCAAGAAACTACTGGTCTCATGCCCACATGGATACCACGTATTCAAGAATGAATACAGGAAATACGGTATAAACCTAGAAGTTGAGCATCACTCAATACTACTTGCCCGCCTAATAAAGGAAGGGAAGATCAAGCCAAGCAAAGAAGTTAGAATAGCATTAACATATCACGATCCCTGCTATCTTGGAAGATGGAACGGCCACTTCGACGAACCTAGAGCGGTGATAAAGAGCATACCAGGCGTAGAGCTGAAGGAAATGCCTAGAAACCGTGAAAACAGCTTCTGCTGCGGTGGCGGAGGAGGTCAGATGTTTTACGAGATCAAACAAGGAGAGAGGCTGGCTACTATAAGAGCAAAGGAGGCGAGTGAGACCGGTGCTAAGGTAGTGGCTGTAGCTTGCCCATACTGTAATACAATGTTCAGAGCGGAAGTAGATCAGTTCGGCATGGAGGTCAAGGACATAGCTGAAATACTGGCAGAATCACTTGAGGATGCTGGGGGAGAATCCGGCAGCCAATAATGAAACCCTAATTTTTAACTTCGCATACATCTTTCCAGGTCTTTAACCTATAAACTAGAATGTACATTCATATTATTTGGTGACCACTTATTGGATGATCTCCTAGTTAAGCCTGGAACACACCTTATGAGAGACCTGGGAGACAAAAGGGTATCGAACAAGCTGGATTCACTAGAGAATTCTAATATAGTATTGGTTGGAGTTCCTTGGGACTGGAATGTAACTGGGAGACCTGGATCAAGGTTCTCCCCTCAAACCGTAAGGAAATACTTGTACTCGCTAACAACGTTCCACCCCATATTAGGAGACTTCGACTGTGAAATATATGACGCTGGGGATATTCGCATAGCTTCTGGGGATTGGAGTACTAGTAGGGAAAGAATAACTAGTGTAATGAAGAAACTATTCACATACAATGATAAAACTATGGTTATCATAGGTGGGGATCATAGTATAACAGGAGCAGTACTACGCGGATTACTAGAATCAGGTAAAGTCGGTTTACTATTCTTCGACGCCCACTACGATATGAGAAAGCTAGAGGAAGGATACAGTAGTGGTACATGGCTCAGGGAATTATACGGGAAGTATGGCTCGAATAACTTGAAAACAGCCC
This sequence comes from Candidatus Tiamatella incendiivivens, assembly GCA_015522635.1. NCBI lineage: Archaea > Thermoproteati > Thermoproteota > Thermoprotei > Acidilobales > Acidilobaceae > Tiamatella (SeqCode) > Tiamatella incendiivivens (SeqCode). Next base: position 45,510 of record WALW01000010.1, read on the forward strand.
TAGTAGGTGTCCTAGAATACAGTAATCCACCCTACCTTGCCGAGCTAGCTGTTAAATACGGTGTGAAAACAACCAGTCTCAATGATATCCTTCGAGACGGGATGAAGCCGGCATTCAAAGCAGTCGACTGGTTAGCCGATGAAAAACTAGACTACTATTATATAAGCGTAGATATGGATCATCTGGATCAGGCATACGCTCCCGGGGTTAATGCACCGTCACCTATAGGAATGAACCCCAGGGAAACGCTAGCCATCCTCGAATATGCTGTTAAGAAATTGAATCCGAGAGGAATAGACTTCACTGAAGTATCCCCTCTTGTCGACTTAAACGATATAACTAGCAGGTTGACTGCTAGTTTAGTAATGCATGCTATGCATTTCATCTGCAGAGGTAGTATAGGTTGAAGGAGAAGGTAGACCTTGTCATATATAACGTAGGGGAACTAGTAACATTCAATAATACCGTTCCTGGAGATGTATCTGAGGAGAATGCTGGGATACTAAGGGACGCGTCTATAGCGGTGAAAAACGGGGTAATATGGGATGTGGGTGATACTGATGAGCTGCTTGGAAAATACGTGGGAGAACTAGTAGATGCTCAAGGCAACCTTGTTACTCCAGGGTTAATAGATACACATACCCACATGGTTTTCGCTGGAAGCCGGGAGGACGAATTTGAGTATAAAATAATGGGTTTGAGCTATGAGGAAATCCTAGGAAAGGGAGGCGGTATTTATAGGACTGTTAACGCTACCCACCAAGCCACAGTAGACGAGCTTGTCTTGAGGGGGCTAGAGATTCTAGGTGAAATGATTCAGCATGGATCAACAGTAGTTGAGATCAAGGGAGGATACGGTCTTGACTTGGATGGGGAAATTAAAATAATGGAAGCTGCTAATATAATTTCCACAAAAACTCCTGCGGGAATAATTCCGACAATGCAAGCCCATGTAATTCCATGTGAATATAAGAATGACCGGAAAGCATACATAGATTACTATGTAAACAAAATGCTAGTAGAGGCGTCGGAAAGAAAACTGGCTGTGTACTCTGACGTCTTCTGCGACAAAGGAGCATTCACACCCAGTGAAACCAAGTATATACTAGAGGAGAGCCTCAAACTAGGATTCAAACTAAGGATCCATGCAGACCAGCTCGCATATATAGGCTGTAGCAAGATAGCAGGGGATCTTCCCGTAGATGCCATGGATCACTTAGACTATATGCCACCAGAGAATGCTAGGATATTAGCTCATAAGGGTGTTGCAGCCGGATTGACCCCTACGTCTGAACTAGCTATGTTCTCAACGGGGCATCCGCCGGTTGAGGAGTTAAGGAAATTGAAAGTCCCTATCGCGTTGGGAACGGATTATAACCCTAATAACATGACACCTAACATCCAACTGGTAATGGATTTAGCGACATACAAGTACAGATTAACTCCCTTAGAAGCCCTAGCCGGTGCTACGGTAAATGCTGCATACAGTCTGAGGATCCATGATTCCAGAGGCAGGATTAGGAAAGGATATAGAGCAGATATCGTGATCTGGAGGATTCCAAGTCACAGGTGGATAGGGTATCTGTGGGGAGTGAATAAGGTTGAAAAAGTCTATGTATCTGGAAAAGAGGTATGGAGGAGGAATTATTGACTTTTCTTCTTATCCATATATTCTATGTAAGGTAGCTTTACACCCTTCTCGCGGGCTATCCTTATAGACTTCTCGTAACCCGCGTTTGCATGTCTCATTATACCGCTCCCAGGGTCAGTAGTGAATACTCTCCCGGCACGGATGTCCATTTCTTCACTTCCATCAAGCACAACGCTTAATCCTGCGTGAATACTGTAACCTACGCCGACTCCGCCACCATGGTGTACTGCAACCCAGGTTGCTCCCGCTACAGCATTCAGCAGAGCATTGAGGAGAGGCCAATCCGCTATAGCATCACTACCATCCTTCATTCCCTCCGTCTCTCTATACGGGCTTGCGACACTACCACTATCCAAGTGGTCTCTACCTACCCATACCGGCCCTGAGAGCTCTCCACGTCTTACCATGTTATTAACTATTTTAGCCCACCTGCCCCTCTCACCATATCCAAGCCAGCATACTCGGGCGGGTAGTCCTTGGAATTTAACGTATTTACGGGCTTTCCCAATCCACCTAGTTAGCTCTTTATTATAGCTGAACTCGCTGAGTATCATGTCATCTATCTTGTATATATCATTGGGGTCTCCGACGAGGCTCGTCCACCTGAATGGGCCTCTTCCTTCCTCGAATAACGGTCTAATATATGCTACAACGAAGCCAGGGTACTCGAATGCATCCTTGAACCCTGCATCGTACGCTCTTTTCCTTATATTGTTCCCATACTCGAATGCAATACTTCCACGCCTCTTCATCTCAACAATCGCTTCCACTTGCTTCTCCATGCTCTCCATACTCATCTCAGTATACTTCTCCGGGTTCTCTTCCCTCAGCACTGCTGCTTCCCCAACAGTGAGGCCTTCCGGTACGTATGCGAGAGGATCGTGTGCAGGGGTCTGGTCAGTAACTATATCTGGTATGATGGCATTCTTAACAAGCTGATAGTAAACTGTCGCAGCGTTCCCTAGCAAGCCTATGCTGAGAGGCTCCCTTTTCTCCTTCGCTTTAAACGCCATATCTAGTGCTTTGTCTAGGCTATCCGTCCAAGTATTAAGCTGGCTCAGCTTTAACCTTCTCTCAATCATTCTTTTATCGACTTCGACATCAATCACGACACCACCATTCATAGTTACTGCTAACGGTTGAGCACCGCCCATTTCCCCTAATCCTGCTGTTAAAACTAACTTGCCTTCCAGGGTTCCATCATAATGGGACTTGGCTACTGTAGCGAACGTCTCGTATGTTCCTTGAAGTATTCCCTGCGTTCCTATATAGTTCCAGCTGCCAGCAGTCATTTGCCCATACATTATAAGGCCTTTTGCCTCCAACTCTCTGAAGTACTCCCAAGTAGCCCATTTAGGTACAAGGTTACTGTTAGCTATGAGTACTCTTGGCGAATGCCTGTGCGTCCTGAATATTCCTGCTGCACGGCCGCTTTGGACGAGCAGAGTCTCATCATCTTCCAAGGATAGAAGGGCTTCAACTATTGCCTCGAAATCACCCCAGCTTCTAACTGCCCTCCCAGTCCCACCGTATACTATAAGGTTCTTAGTGTCCTTAGCGACCATAGGGTCTAGTACATTGAATAACATACGGAGAGCTCCTTCTATCTGCCAACTGGCAGTGTGGAGTTCAGGTCCAGTGATTATATTTACTGTCCTGGCTTCAGGGTCATAGAATCCTTGTGAGATGAGGTCTTCTAATGTTGAGTGTGGCAAGAATTATCACCAATAATAGATTATCGGTGACTTGGAGAATTATATTTTTGTGAAAGGTAGTTGGGGAATTATTTCCGGTTTTCTTTAAGTGAGAGGCAGACTGTGTCACCGGCTAACTCGTCTAGTATATATAGCAGGTCTTCTGTTTTAGCTTTGAGGTCAGGGTATCTCTCTGCATTTTCAGCCATGAGGTTGTTTACCTTCCTCCTTATCCCTTGGTATAAATGTATTCTTTTAAGGCTCTCTGACAAGTAGCTTCCTACTGCTTCCCTGAACGCTATGATAGTTTTACTAATTATAGACCACGCCGTTTCGTCTCCCTGGTATCTAGCTGCTATCCAGGCTAGACCTGACATAATTCTCGGGAGAACGCCGAGTATTGATGAAGCGGAGTGCCTGGACATTCTGTCTCCCTCTCTTACAGATGTTTGCGAGCATGTTTTGTTTATTGATAATCTATAGAAGTTGTGGAGCCTGTCTAGGGTTCCGAGTGTTTCCTCTATTCTATTATTGTCTACTCTACCCGTTTCATACGAGTCTCTTATCGTCTCGACTAGGTTCTGGTATTCTACGAATATTCTCCTAAGATATTTCTGCGGATCTGTTCCATCGTCTCTGAATCCTATTACGACGGTATTATACTCTTCCCGCACGCCTGCTACATAAGATAGTTTTTCAGCGATTCCAATTATATCCTCCGGCTTCTGATAGCTGGCGGCATACTCTATTCTTATAGAATTATACCCATTCAAATACGCGCACTTAATCATCCTTTCCAAACCAAGCTCTTTAACGTTCTTGGTATACTTTGTAGTTACCTGCTCCTTAATACAAGGCTTCCTACTGCTTCCAGGTAATATCTTCAAGTGGCCTCCTTCATCCACCATGTATATAGGATCCCCAGGCTTCAGATTGTTCTTCCTAGCCCAGTTTTTGGGAAGCGTAACGACCAAGCTACTGCTACCCAGTCTCTGTATTTTCCTCGTTTCAACCACGAGTGTCAAGGCTTATTCCCAAGTTACCATTGTAGCTCTACAAATAAAAGTTTAACTCATGTTAAATATCTAATAGAGAACTAAAAACTCTCCCATCCACCCGAGCCTTCGAAACCAGATAATACAACACCTGGCTCTCCCTTCCCGGCAAGACCCACAACCCTACAAGCCCACATACCAGAAGCGAACCCGCTACAGTAACCGAGAAAATCATCTACACAATCATTAGAAACCAATAGAAACAAGTTGTAATCCTCCCCAACACTAAGCTTTCTCCAATCACCATCAGCAACAGACAAAGCTTCCTCGTCAAACCACAAATCGCTAACAACTAATCCAACCCCAGAACCCTCAGCTAGAAACCTCAGCGAATATAGGAAACCATCACTATTATCAATAACAGCCCTCACACACTTATGGGAAACTACGTAAGGAATCCAACTAGGAATAACTGGTCTCACACTCCACCCCATCACACTTGGAAAATCCTCAACGGACAAGCCTTCCTTATAGATATAATATGCAGCACTACCCAATCCAATAGAACCAAGCTGAATAACGGCGTCTCCAGGAGAACCTCCACTCCTATCTAAGAGCCTTCCAGCTAAACTTTTTCCTACAGCAAAAACATCTATCCAAGCATCACAACTGCACCTATTGGTATCCCCGCCAACAAGTTTACCTCCATAGAAACCAACTGCTTCCCTAATCCCACGAGTTAATTCCTCGGCATTCTCCCGTGATCCCACACCTATAGAGGCAAGATAGAAGACTGGAAGACCACCAGAGGAATATACATCCGATATAGCCGACGTAACAGCCTTCCACCCTAGATCCTCTAAGGACATCCAAGGATACAATGCTTCCTCAGCAGAGTAACCGTCGACTTTGAACATCCAGCCAGACTCGTAGTAGGCGTCTGCATCTGGAATACTCAACTCTCTTAACAACCTGTATATGAACTCATGCTCACTCAATCTTTACCCCAGAGAAAATATCTGGCCGGCTGTAAACTATAAACACCTAACACATCCCGAGGAATCAGATTACTTATATACCCTTCGATCCACGCGGAGGAAAGAGCCCAAAAGTACTCCATCCAAATAAGAATCGCGGACCTATATGGGTCCAGCATATAAGATGTGAAACACATGAAGAACAAGAAAATGGGAGCAATCGTTCCATTGTTACTACTTGCAGTCTTGGCTGTAGGTATGTTCGGTGGAGCAATGGCTCTCTGGTGGGAAAGACTCAACGTCGATGTAACCGTTAACACAGGATCATTAGACGCTCAATTAAGCGTTGAAGGCTCTGGTGATAACGAAATAGCCTTAGCTCAAGCAGCAGGTGAAGATGACCCAACAGTCAAAAATGTATCATACATAACTTGTACACTGGCTGAAGATGGTAATAGCATAGACATTGTAGTAGAAAACGCTTACCCTAGTATAACATACTACTGTGACATAAACCTAGAGAATACTGGTACAATACCCTTCAAGGTATACGGAACACCTACGATTGAAGGCAACATAACTAGTGTCTTAGCAAATGATAGTGGATTAGTGAATGGTACGATCTATGATGGATTACAGATGCACCCTGGTGACATAGTATACGACACAATAGTTATACACTTAACAAACGATGCTCTAGAGAACTCAGTCTACACTGGACATATGAACATAACCGTCGAACAGTGGAACGAATACCCTGCAACACCCCCTAGCTAATGCTAGGACATTGAGGTGAACTATTAATACTATGAGCCTGGGAAACCTGGGCTCTATTCCAAATATGGATTAGGTGAAAAATGAAATGAATAAAAATGAGAGAAAAGCCGCTCTACCACTAGGCTTACCGCTACTACTAGCGCTTATACTAGCATCGATCGGCGGAGCATCAGCATTATGGTATAAAACCATGACGACAGATGTAACCGTTCATACAGGCGAGCTCGACTGGGAATTCAGGAACAATACAGTATTCGACTCAGATCCTTGTGCGGATCCACTAGGAAATAATATGACCTGGCCTGACTCTAACGCGTTTCCTCCAAACTATAATGTAGTTATAGCTCCGGAGGGTAAGGATGTTGGATGTACAGGAATCCACTTAGCAGACATGGATGGCGACGGCGACTATGATACATTGAATGTGACACTAAATAATGTGTACCCTTACTATGCAACTGAAGTAGACTTTAGAGTATGGAATATAGGGACTATACCGCTGAAAATATGGAGAATACAAGTCATACTAGACAACGGTACGATATACGAGTTCACTGAAGAGAACCCTAACCAGGTAGAAAATGAAGGACTATACTTAGATCTAAACAATGATACAAAACCTGACGTGCTCTTCCTATGGGGAGACAATTTCGGGAACCAGCTTGAAACTGGGCAAAATGCAGATATCAGTCTACACATAGTAGTACTACAAACGGCCCCTCAGGGTGCAACACTGCACTTCATGATAGGATTAGACGCGGTTCAATGGAACGAATATAATGAAGTAGTCCCTCAATCGGGAACATAATCCGAAGAGGGATTAAAATGAACCCTTTTTTAAAATCAATACCGGTTTATTCGCTTAAACTAGGCTTTCTTTTTGTTATTGTTATTCTAACATTAACTGTTATACCGGGAGCTTCAAGTCTTTGGTATGAGAAGTTACACACTAACATAACAGTGAAAACAGGGGATTGGAGTCATCCAAGATCGAAGGGATATTGGTGCCATGCACTATCCTCGAGCCTCTGCGGATGCCACGGTAATCATGGCAATAATAATGCATTTCCAACGTATTCGCAGCTTACAAATTATTTACGGGATATAGGAAATAGATCCAATGTATTTACATTCAATGGAACTGACTTTGAGAACGTAAAAACTGCTATTCATATACTTCAGTGCTGTAATACAGGATGTAATGCCTGGAACCATAATTCAATGGAGAATAAGTTGAAAGCACAGCTTCTAGCAGTTTGGCTGAACGTAGTATCGGGCTATGGTGATGGCTACAAGCTAGATCTAGGCAACACTACAGTGCTGACTGGAGAAGAGATAATAAATATGTCAGAGACCGCTCTTCTGAATAATAATACACCGAGTTATGAGTCATTGAAGAACATCTGTGAGGAATACAATACTAGGTGGGAATAACATTGAGGAAACCCTTAGCCTTCAATTCCACTCCTTTCAATATTTTTCAGAATTCCAAGTTTAATTATAGTTCATCACTCCTTATACTGGGAGTACTATTCTATCCCCTGCAAGCTTTCATAATCCCGCAATCCCTACCCATATGGCTAATTCAACCCGTGAATGCGTTGGTATGGTTCACGCTAGGGATCCTATCTATATTATACCTTAGACAGTTGAAAATAACGTATACCACTTCATATACAATCATATCACTGATTAGTGGAGTAGTATACATGCTAATCTATTTCACCCTGGGATCTTTTATGGGAAGCATAGGCAGAAACCCTCTCGCACTAACACCCGTATCAATAGCTATTAACACAGTTTGGGCTATAAGCATAGGATTTGGAGCTGAGTCGTTTAGAGCAGTCCTTTTAGCATTAACTAAGAGGAAGTCACTCATGATAGGACTAACGTCTCTAATGTTCACTGCAGTAATGATACCATTAATGTCCATCCCCGAAAACATGATGACGGAAAATGCGGTGAAAATGGTTGGAGGAAAATTCCCAATATTTGCCATATTCTTGATAGCAGGGATCTTCAATTACATGGGAGGACTCAATTCGGGTCTCGGATTTCTAACAGCCGCAATGCTAGGTAAAACCCTAATACCTGTGTTGCCTAATTTGAACTGGATAGAAGCTTCATTTACAGCTATAATAGCTGTAATTACAGTCTACATAGTTGCCTCGAGGAGCTTTCCTTCAGTGGCAAGTGATATGGAGCGCTCCGATTACGGTAAGCTGATTCTAGGGCTTGTTTTCGTCGGCCTGATATGGCTTAGTAATGGTTTACTTGGATATCAAGTCGTTGTAGTAACGAGCGGTAGCATGAGGCCTGGGATCGATGTAGGTGACCTAGCGATAGTTAAGCTATCTCAAAGCGACTATTCTGCTGGAGATGTTATCCTCTTTAGAATGAATAATGGATATGTGTTACATAGAATACATGATGTAAGTAAGGTAGATGGAGCAACGTATATTCATACAATAGGAGATGCTAACGGAGAAGTTGATCCGTGGGAAGTGAGTTCGAACCAAGTTGTTGGCAATATGATTTTCAAGGTACCAAAGCTTGGCTGGCTAACTATATGGTTTAAGAATTTAGCTTCGAGGTTTGCCTAACACGTAATAATAATGCTATAAATATATTTATAATGGTTAAATGATAAGTTTTATTAACCATATATTCGGAGGAGCGCATAATTGAATAAATATATTCGAAATTCGATTCTAGGCATTGTCCTAGTAATTACAATCACCTCGTTACTCATGATATCTCAAGGTACAAATGCACAACAAGAAGCACAAACAGTAAGAGTAGACGTAGGAACATATCCAATAGATCTACCTGTAATTGTTGATGGGGTAATATACACTCCCAGTAAGACAGGTAGACCAGTCTTCTACTGGGACATAGGTAGCGTACACACAATTAGAATAGTGGAACCTGTGTACTACGCTGCACCTGGTGCCCGTGTAGTATTTAAAGGATGGAACACCGGTGACACAGGAAAACAACTAACGATAAACGTAACTAGAACAATCTCAATCATAGGCTTATACCAGCGCCAATACTTCATCGAGGTAACCTCAACATACGGCAACCCTACAGGCTCAGGGTGGTATTCTGAGGGAGCAAGAGTCAATATGAGTGTGGAAAAGATATTTCCACTAGATCTAGGAGTCAGAGCTGTATTCAAACAATGGACAGGTGGAATAACACCTGAAAATCCTACCAACTTTGTATATGCATTCGCACCAACTACTATTAAAGCACAATGGACCATAGAATACTATGTAAACCTAACCTCCAACGTGAATGCTAGTCTATCTGGTTCAGGATGGTATGAGAAAGGGAAGGTTATCAGAATAAATGCTCAAGACAAAGTTAACAAGGACGATAATACGCAATACAGATTTTCTGACTGGAAAGTAGTTAAGGGGAACATAGTTCTCGATTCGCCTAATAAAAGACAGCAGCTCATATCAGTAAACGAGCCTGTAATGCTGGAAGCCGAATATGACACATACTATTTAGTTAAAGTGCTTTCACCGTATGGAGCACCACAGCCCCCCGAATACTATAAGAAAGGATCACAAATTCTAATCAACCTAGAGTCTCCAGCTGAGATCAATTCTGGTGTAAGGAAGATCTTCGTGAAATGGAATACTGGAAGTAAAGCATTACCGTTGAAGATAACTGTAGATAAACCGTTGACATTGGCAGCTATATGGAAGACACAGTACAAGCTAGTTATTGATTCTAAAGTACCAGCTGTATCAGGTGATGGATGGTATGATGAGAACAGTAAGGCCAAGATCACAGCATACGAGAGTGCCCCATCGAAATTCGGTTCTAAATACTTGTTCAAGGGGTGGCAGGGAGATTATAAGAGCCTATCAACAACAGGAACTGTTCTAATGGATTCACCCAAGCATATTGTAGCAGTTTGGGAGAAAAGCTATGCAGGAACCTATGTAAGTATAATAATAGCGGTAGCAGTGATACTGGGATTCTACTATGGATACAAGAGATTTCTATTGCCACGGATTACTAAGCATAACGAGGAAATTGAGCCGGTAGAATAGTGAATCATGTACTCATATCTCCTAGCATCCTTGAACCAATTGTGTATCCTTTTTCTGTGAGCCTATAAAGCTTTAGATTGTTTCTAACATAAGCTACTTCTATGAAGCCAGCTGCAACCAATCCTTCAAGGTATTTGATAACATTTTTATGATTCATGTTCACATTTCTAGCTATCCTTCTCACTGTAAATAAATCAGTTTTTCTATGGTTGTTCATGAATTCTATTATTCTAAGGTAAGGGGTACCCTTGAATAACTCTATTACTGCAAGTAAGCATGATAATACATGCGTCTCCTTACGGCGCGCGTTTTCAGGAGCCGCTGTCTCATTACATGTAACGTTTAAGTCTATAGTGTTCAAAATTATTACCCCTATGATCGTATATACACGCTAGGACTAAATAAATCATATATAAAATATGTTAATATACATAAACAACTTATATATTGTTAATATATAAAAATTATTCATCTATTGAGAACTTGGGAGAAAAGTTTAAAACGAACAGTCAATTAAAAGAATTCTATCAATGCTAGCACAATCATTCCTTCATCCAAACTTGTACTCTCAAGATCTTGCTTAAGAAAAATTACAAGAATATTGGGAATACGAACTAAATACATTGTATTACTAATCATATCGCTCATCTATTGAAAACACAGACATACATCAATAAACTAGAGGGGGATGACAGAGTCACAAGTTAACAACAGTATTACATTAACTAATATCTTACAGGTAGGTTAAAGAAAGAATACAATAATGGAGACTGAAATATATAGAAACGAACTAGGATGATTTTACTTCAGGCTTCAATATAATGTAGAGATAATAGATTGCTGATCCAATAAGGAAGGTCATAAACCCTGTCGTTAACATCATCACTCCCCGCAGTGTTGCCAGTTGGTTAACGTTTTCTAGAGATAACACTTGAGCTAATACAGGAACCAAGTTCTTAGGAACTATCGCTAAGACCCTGGGATCCGTTAGATCCGCAATGAAATATGGGTATTGGCTAAATGCATTTAGATACTCGCCTATTAAAACAGTAAACAGTGCAATCCCTCCGCCAAATAACATCCACTTACTGATTCCAGCATCCAATGATCCTTTTCTAATAGCGTTATATGCTCCGATGATGATCACGAACTGAATTGCTACAAGGATCACCTTGAATATAAATAGCCAGCTCATGTCATAGTGTACTATTCCATCTCCTACCTTCCATCCTAGATTAGCGAAAATGTTGTTAAACTTGTATGCAACATTTTGAAGTGAAAACGCGTACCATAGCCCTAGGAACGCCATTATTATTAGGCCAAGTAATACATATGGTACTGTTTTCTTAACGAATAATAGAGAAACTCTCTTCATTTCTTCATCGCTTGATTTTACGTATCTATAAGCATATGCTGATGCCAACGCAAATGTCCCAGCAGTAAGAGCTCCTATAATACTCTTCAGATATAATGGTGGTAACGTGGGATTAGCGAGAGCCTTCATTAAATCGAGCCTAGGTACACCGTCTTCGAAGTATAATCCTTGTGGAGTGTTAAGGAAGGCGAAAACAGCTCTAAAACCGAGAGGTATCAGTAAAAACGTCAATGCCATAAAGAACCCTATACTCAAATGAGTACTAGGAGCCCACCTATCCCAGCCATAGTAGAATGCTGCTATAGTGAAGAAATTGAGAACTATAGACAATATTGCTATGGCAAATGGTGACATTGCTATATTACCGGCCAGTCCTATGAAACCAGGATAAAAACTCAGTAGGAACACGGTGAAAGCAGTAGCAAATACTCCGGCTAGAGCATAAGTTGCCGCAAGCATCCTAGTTAATTCTCTTGCAACACGCTCTAACCCCTTATCATCCTCCTTAAGCGACCTCCACCTAAGATACGGTGCAAGTATTCCAAGTGTTATGCCCATGTTGACAAGGACGATGTGGAACCCGAAGACAAAGGCCAGCCAGAATACAGACTCCATCACTTGGCCAGCACCTCCTTACTACTAGGTACCCACAGTATTCTCCACACTGCATATACTAGTATTGTTAACATTGCAACGAAGTAAAGCGCTACTAACACCACCTCCCATACGGGGGCAGGGTTAAATGTATGGGCTACATCAGGTGTCATAATACCATATATAGTCCATGGTTTTCTACCGATCTCTCTGACTGCCCAACCAAGATATGATACTAGTTGGACTACAATTATACCTACTAGTCCAAGCTTATATAACCACCTAGATGTCCTTGTCTCTTTATTTCTCCACGCATAATAAGCTATTCCGAGTCCATAGAATCCTAATAGTATTGCTAGAAATATCTTAGTATAATAGAGGTAGTGAACTAGTATAGGCGGTTTGCATGTATGGATTGCTGGATTCGTGGCTGCCTTGAATTGGCAATAATTGGGATCAATAGTATCATAGTTTGGCATGTGAGCATTCGTAGAACCGTAAGCTAGGAACTCCATGAACTTGTCCAGATGGAATGTACGGGTTATACTAAAGTGCTGAGTTGTCACTCCTTCTATAGCAGAGAGTTTCTCTGGATTGTAGTGTGCAATAACTGACCCCATTTCGTGGCCGAATACGAAGCCTTGGAGTGCTATGGCTATTACAGCAAAATATGCTGAATACTTCAGAAACTTCTTAGCATATTTCTTGTATTCCCCGTTTTCTATTTTGCCTGTAAGCCTGAACGCGTAGACTCCCATAACAGTGAAGCTAGACGTGGTTAACGCAGCTCCTATAGCATGCATAATGCTTGCTGCATACACTGGGGACTCGAACGTGACCTTATAGACTCCTTCACGGTCAATCGTGTTGGTGAGTATCTTATCTACTATTACCTTTACAGGAGTATTTAGCAAATTATTCAATTGATCCTGACTCATATGAGATACTGTTGTCTTGTTTACAACTATCATTAGGATACTATCCTTGACTCTCACACCATGCCAGGATTCCCACGCCAGTCTTTGAACTATTCTTACAGGCATTTGAACCACGATGCTGTCCTGCGTTGCTCCAGAAACGGTCATGCCTAATTTCATTAGTGTCGTTATATTCAATAATGGTACCATGTCGTCGGGGACGTAGAGGTCTAGCTTCGGGTATCCCTGTGAATATAACCATTGACCGGTAGCCGGGTCATATGCTGGGTGTATACCAGTTGGAGCCACCATATACGCATTAACACTCACTATCTGCGTCCCAGAGAACCATGCACCGCTGAATGCTAAGAGAGCTACTATAACTAGTGCCCATGGTTTAAACCTATTCCACCCGTAGTAGAGCATGTAAACGAATATTACTTCCATCATGAAGGCGAAGATTTCAACATATAAAGGGAAGTAGATATATCTTCCAGCAGCCTCTGTTAGGTTGGGCCATAATAGTAGTAACCCGAACTCTGCCCCTGTACCTGTAGCTGCTCCAACTGCAAATACTAGTATGAATCCTTTCGTTAGTGTTAGCGCTATCTTCTTCCATGTTTCATCTTTCTTTATCGCGTATATTACTAGTGATATGAATGCCATGAACGGTAGTCCGAGGACGTACTGGAGAATTGCCCAGTGGACTTCAATCCCTATCATTGATAAGACTCTATCGGAAGCTGCAGGATAGCTTAGCCATTGGCCTATAACCACGAGTTACACCTCTCCTTTATAACTCTTGGTATAGAAAGCTCTGTTTATAATATATGGCATGGCGGTTATATATAAAAATTGTTATATGGTAAAATTATTTTATTTTAATATAAACTCTGAAATAATGTTATTAGTTAATACAATATATAAAGTTAAAAATTCTTACAAACAACAGTAAAACCTCTAAGCAGCCAAGAATCATTCATGTACTTGCACTTGGAAAGCTCCTCAGCTTCTAACAATACATCTTCTCTTAAATCATACGTCATACCACAATAATTAAACACGGAATCAATCACGTCAAGTATCCTAATCCTAGGGTTAACCCAAGCTAAATTACCTGGGTTATACTTAACAGGATCAACTCGCCCTCCCTTACTAGGATCCCCTGGAAAAACTAGAACCTCTCTCATGAGATCTATGTCAGAGGATACAAGCATGGTCCCATGAAATAACCATCCAAGCCTATCAGAATATGAAGCTGCACCAGAGACCTTATACCTCTCCACAATAACATCATTACCGTTTCTGATACCAGCTGAAAAGCCGAGATCACTGAGAACGCTAGTTAGGAGTGATAGGCCCTCATTCATTATACTCGAAACACTAGTAAACCCCGATGCACTATGGTAAATAGAGAAGTTCATGTTGCCAAAATCATGGAAAACCGTTCCACCCCCCGAGATCCTCCTGGTAACAGGAATGCCATGTTCCTTAACTGCCTCCAGATTTACATCCTTCTCAATATTAGAGAATCTTCCTAGGACAATAACAGGAGGGTCAATCCATATTCTGAGCAAAGGTGAAGGCAGAATACCTTTCTTCACAGAATAAACTAATACCTCCTCTAATGCAATATTAGTTAAAGGACTCCTGCTGACGCTTTCCCTATCTACTATACATGAGTACAAGGTATTCTTTGTCATGGCCTGAAGAATCCTCTCTCAACTAGCAGCATAGCCTCTTCTATCTCAATGGGCTCATATGAAGCTGGCACAGCGGGTAGGCCCATTAGATTGGAGAACGATGTAATAATCGAGTTAATGAGATCTGGTATCCCAGCCCTGTATCCTAGGTCAAGTATACCTCCAACGAGACTGTTGACCTCCTCTAAAGATGACCCTGTCTTGATCAATTTAACCCAGTTAAGCGGGTTGAAATGGAGCATTATTGAGCCATGCTGTAGTAATCCATTCTTACTCCTATACTGAGCGCTTCCCGATATTTTCCTCCCATCTAAAACTATATCTGCAAACCCTTTCTTTAGAAGGCAGATATTCTCCTCCCTATTCATACCCAAGAAACCTTGCGGAGACGCTGGAATGCCTAGGGAGACCAGTGCTTCTATTAATGCTTCCGCTATCATGGACGATGACTCTTCCACGCTTGTCTGGTAGAGGTTTGACGATGGAGGTACTAAAAGGGAATACGTTATCTCCCCATATGTTTCGTGAATAAGAGCAGCCCCTCCTGTCGGGCGCTTAACTACTATATATCCTAGTTTATTCGCTTCACTTAAATCTACAACAGCATCTACTTCTTGCCTTCTGCCTATTGATATCCCGCTAGGGAGCCACTGATAGATCCTTAATACTGCTTCTCCCCTACGAGGCCTTGTCCTTAGGAGAGTGTAATCTAGAGCCATGTTCACTAAAGGATGCCTAGGCCCATCTATTATAATAGTCAAACTCTTCAACTAGGGTTCCTCGCCTTAAAATAGGCTTCTCTAGCTTTATACGATGTCCTTGCAAGCGGATGTGATAAAACATACTTGAACCCGAGCTTATAACCTAGCTTCTCTATTTCCTTGAACTCCTCCAGTTTATAGTACCTCCTAACTGGAACCTGTGCCTCACTAGGCCTCAAATACTGGGATACAACTAACACGTCAACACCGGCGTTCCTTAGATCCTTCATGGCTTCAACTATCTCACTCCACTCCTCTCCGAAGCCGAGGAGGAGGCTCGACTTTGTGACTAAATTCCTCCTATACCTTTTAGCGTACCTTAAAACCATAAGGCTCCTCTCATAGGAGGCCCTCGGGTCTCTTACAGTTCTACTAAGCCTTTTAACAGTCTCAATATTGTGAGCCAAAACATTAGGCTCTACATCCAATACTTTCTCCAGTAAACCCAGGTTCCCGCCAAAATCAGGTATCAAAACCTCTATTTTCGCTTCAGGAAGGAGTTTCCTAACCCACAAGATCGTATCCGCGTATTGGGACGCACCACCATCAGGCAGATCGTCTCTTGTAACACTAGTTACAACAATATAATCCAACCCCATCTCCTTCGCAGCTTCTGCAACCCTCCTAGGTTCAGCAGGATCCGGGGGCAATGGCTTACCTTTCCGTACATAGCAGAATCTGCAGGATCTAGTACATATATCACCAAGTATTAGAAATGTCGCTGTCCCTGATCCCCAGCATTGAGTGATATTGGGGCATAGGCTTTGCTCGCATACTGTTTGCACATCGTGTTTCTCCAGTATTCTAGCGACACGTATATACTCAGGTGTAATTGTCATGTGAACCCTGTATTTGCCAGGGTTATCTGCTTCTCCGACCAAGACTTCACTCCTCTCTAATGCTCATAAGGATGGTGTCAGGCCTGATTTTATCTCCCTTAGAAACATACACTTTATTTACAATTCCATTTATAGGAGAATCGATGGCTATTACAGCCTTCTCTATCTCTACATCTATAAGTGTGTCACCCTGCTCTACCCTGTCCCCCTCCTTCTTGTAGACCTCGACTACAATGCCAGTCCAGTCACTCCTCCTAGGCCATAGCTCTCTTGGAACAATAATGTTTGCAGCCATCCTTCTCCCTCCAGCATTAGACTTGTAGATGTGTATATGTTATTATAATATTCTCTCTAGATCCTCCTCCACGCTAGGAGGGCTAATACAAACCCTATGGCCGAGAAGTAGACTAGATAGTGTGGTGAGTAGTGAAGGATTACAAGTCCACCTGTGATATCCCCCGTTATAGCTCCGAGATTAACGGCTACAGGCTGGTAACGTATCTTATTTGGGTCACTCTTCATTGCAAGGGCTGCTGATTCGACATCGAACAATCCCATAAGCATATACACTGTAGTGTATATGGAGATGAATGCGAGGGGAGCATAGATACTCTTACCCAATAGCAACGCGATTGCTATACCAGCAAAAGATGCAAGCGTCATTACAGTTTTACCGTTTCCAGCTTTATCAGCTACATAAGCCATTATAGTATATCCAGCCAAACCTAGTGCTACTGCAGTGAAAACCGTTTGGGATCCAACTGTTCTAGCTGCTATCGGAGGTATCTGAACCATCATGCTGTCGAGACCCATTTTGAAAATGAGAGATGATATCAGAATACCTCCAAGGCTCACACCTCCATCTAGAGCGTAGCTTATAACTCTACCATAATGCATGGGAGAAGCTTTTATTGCTCCAGCAGCCATCGCAACACCATTAGCCATTCTGGTAAGCCTATCCATCATTACATCAAGCTGGAATAAGGTTCGTTGAGGGATTAGAGGGGCCCGGGGAATAACCAGCACTCCGATACCTCCAACGGTTAACAGGAGGTAGAAGAGCATCCTAGTAAATAGTGTTCCCTCACTGGCGAGCCGGGCACTTGCGATAACCATAATTACCATGACAAGCCCTGAAGTCGACCTGAATCTAGACAGACCGCTACTCCACTGATCGGGGGGTATAATATCTGAGACTAAATTATAAATTGAGACTAGGAAGATTGCTACATTAACATTGTACAAGACGTACATCGCCATAAGTAACGCTACACTATCTACGGCGAATAGGCCTTTAAGTATAAGGGCGCTGATAATAGGGGTCGCGATCAGCGCGGTTTTGAATAACTTAATAGACTCTACTTTCGGCATTATCAGTAGAAGGCCTAGGATGAAACCTACGCTTTGCATAGACCCCACTAACCCAATAACTATAGGGTTATATCCCATATGCTGTGATACATATACTAGTACGTATGTTATCATGAACTGCCATATAGCTAGGAATACCCCAGCAAGTAGACCTAAAGCTACTATCATTTCCTTAAACTCACCTTCCCCGGGTGTTACCAATAGGGGGTTTCACAGCAGACTTGCTTATAAGGGGGCCTACATGGTTTTACAAATAGATTATAAGATCTCTCTTCTACCATGTAGTATATAACTAGGTAAGGAATGGTGGAGGGATGAATAATGTTCTACGGATTATTCTGGTTCATATACGACCCAATAGGGTTTCTTGTAACAATTCTAGCATCCACGCTAGCCTACGGTGCCTTCATAACTCTAATAGGACCGCGAATGGTAGCTGGAAGACCTAGAAGTATGGCCCAATTATCGCTTCATATGACTATAACCGCACTCCTAGTCGTACTAGGAGGATTAAGCCTCATCTACTTGACTGTATATGCCTTAGAAGAATGGGGCGGGATAGCTTGGACCATGAGCCTTCAAGGGCTACTCATACTCTACTTCGGTGTGGTTGTATTCTTTGGGCTGATACAGTATGCGCTAAGCCCGGTCATTATAAGAATATATTATAAATTGAGAGAGCCGGCTACGTCAAAAGAACTTCGTGCAGCTAGAATAGTGGAGGATCTGTCTAGGAGGGCTGGTATAGACCCCCCTAAAGTATGGATAGCTGACGTTAACGTACCCAACGCATTTGCCTTCTCCTCGTTTACGTCTCGCAATGTAGCTGTCACTTCCCCACTCCTAGATCTCCTAAGCGGGGAGGAGCTCAGCGGGGTTCTGGGCCACGAACTTGGCCATCTAAAGCACAAGGATGTACAGGTAATACTAGTATTATCACTTATACCGGTAGCCCTATATTACCTTGGAAGAGGCTTAATGTTCATGAGAGCTGGTGACAGGGAGAATAGTGGCACAACACTTGCACTAGGAGCAGCGCTAGTAGCCTTCGGAGTAATCTTCAGCTTCATAGTAAGGCACTTTAATAGGCTAAGGGAATACTTCGCCGATGCCCACTCGGCAATGCTTCACGTCAGCCAGAAACCCTTGCAAAGAGCTCTGGCAAAGATACACGTCGCCTTTGAGAACATGAAAAGCGGCGTCGGAGCTGAGGCTGCCTACTCTGCCACTGAGACTCCTGCTAAAATGCTATTAATATACGCATTGGTGGATCCTTTCATAGACTGGTTCTACGAACCCTATCGCCCGAAGCAGGTAAGCATTGCTAATATCGACGATGTTGTCGAGGAGCTTAAGAACACTAAGGTCTCAGCTATGGAGGAGCTCTTAGCAACGCACCCGCCTATACCTAAAAGACTACAATTCCTCGATGACTTAGCTATGCGTCACTTCACCTAAAACGAGCTCCTCGATTATTTCCTTGAATCCTCCCCCACTAGGACTACTAGCCACGTAAGACGCGACAACCTTAGCCTCCTCATCCGCGTTAGAAGGCACAGCAGAACTCCCCGCTGCTACAAGCATCTCAATATCATTCTTAGAATCACCAACAGCAAGCACTTCACTCCTCCTCAACCCTAAAGTCTTAGCAAGCCCGACCAAAGCCTTACCCTTACCTCCTCCAGGCGGCTGTAGATGAATAGCGAATCCGCTGTAAAGTATCCTTCCATCCCAGCCAGAATCCTCCACGATCCTCCTAGCCATCTTATAATACTTCTCACCGGAACCATCAAGTGGAACCGGGAAAGCTATATCATGGTCTCTATACCTATTCTGCCAGCTACCCTCTAATCCCAGCTCCCTTATCTTCTCCAATATCCACTCTGGAGGCCTACCTTTGCAGAGCCTTGCAATATTCCCATTATAGTATATAATACAACCGTTCTCCGCTATTACTGGGCCCAGAGCCCCAGTGTACCTAGACAAACCCATTATAACTGGGAGACTATTCCCCGAGGAGAGGGCGATAATCACACCTCGCTCCCTGGCTTCCCTTATAGCTTCCAGAGCCCCGCAGTCCAAGGGGAACTCTGTTCTACCCACTGTTATCGTTCCATCCACATCCGAAACAACTAGCTTAATCATCCTAGCCTCCTCTCGTAAATAGTCTCATATATAGGCCCCTTCCTAGTCAAAATACTCTTCTTCAACCTCACAGAAGAGACCATCATCTCCCCGAACTCAGTATCCCTATAGGATATCATGACCTTAACGAGCTTCTCAAGGTTCCTGGTACCCTTCACTCTAGCAATAGTTACATGGGGATGGAACTGTGCTCTCTCAGGCTTGAAACCAGCCCTTCTAACCCCCCTTTCCACTATCCGGTTGATCCCGATAAGCTCATCCGAGCCTTCCGTGACACCGATCCATATAACTCTAGGCCTATAAGGATTAGGGAAGCCTCCCAAGCCGACGAGTTTAGTCTTAAACTCCCCTATATCAATAGGCTCTAAAGCCTCCCTAACTATATCATCAACTCTGGATTCAGGTACTTCACCGATAAACCTTATCGTTATATGCATGTTCTCCGTTTCAACAGGCTTCATAGGTACACCGGTACTTGATATGGAGTCACGGATTCTCTCAAGCCTCCCTAGGATAAGGGGGTCATCTATATCTACTGCAATGAATACCCTAACCATTTTAGACACCAAATCAACTCCATTTTAACCAGATAATGAGGGACTAAGGGATTTAAGTGTGAAACAATAATAGTAGTTGAAACTATATATCCCTCGGAACATTAAATCCATGGGATTCACGGGTGCCGGATATGGAGGCTATCGAAGAAAGGCGGTATAATGCTTTAATAGTGCTTACAGGACTGTTCATAGCCAGCCTTACAGCCTCGAATTTCCTTGCTTCAAAGATATTCGCAATAAATATACTAGGATTAACGGTAGCTGCTCCAGCAGCCGTCTTAGCATACGCGTTGACATTCACATTCACAGACATAATAAGTGAGATCCACGGTAGGAAAGCTGCAAACCTAGTTGTGAGAATAGGATTCGCCAGCCAGCTAATAGTACTAACATACATTTGGTTTGCACTGAAACTTCCCACCGCCCCATTCTCACCAGTAAACGAGGAATCCTATAGTAGCGTCATCTTCAGCGGGTACACTATTATAACAGCGAGCCTGACCGCCTACCTAGTAAGCCAGCACCATGACGTCTGGGCATTCCATATGTGGAGAATTAAGACTAAGGGAAGAATGCTATGGCTTAGGAACAACGCTTCAACACTCGTAAGCCAGCTACTTGACACGGTTATATTCATATCACTAGCCTTCAACGTCCTCCCTGCAGTAATTGGAGGCAACCCGTTGCCATGGGATGTGATCGGTACAATTATACTAGGCCAGTATATTGTGAAGCTGGTAATAGCACTCCTAGACACACCTATAGTATACCTGGGTGTAATGATGACTAGGAACTACATTAACATACCATCGGAATCTCTAACTCCTCAAACAGGAGGATTGTTAAAGGTGGAAGAATAACCATGATAGGAGTATTCAGGGAGAATGACAAGCTAGGTAAAAGACTTATCATAATCCTAAGAGGATTCCCCTGCTCCTACGGTAAATGTACCTTCTGCCCCTTCATAGTAGAGCAGTCTCTCAACACTAATAAAGTAGTATTCGAAAACAGGGAAATCATAAGCCAAGCACTTAAAGAGAAAGAAGAGTATAAACCTGAGAGAATAGCAGTATTCAACGGAGGAAGCTTCCACGAGCTACCATATGACACTATTGAAAAGCTGGCCCCCCTAGCCAAGGATATGGTCTTCGAAATCGAGGAGAGGAGCGAGTTCATCACACTTGAATCTGTAAAAGCTCTACTAGACTACTACCATCCAGACCTCCTAGTTATGAGAATAGGCTTCGAGACGTTCCTTGAAGATATACGTGAGGGAGTCCTAAATAAGGGAATGCCTGACAGCGAGTTAAAGCGAGTAGTTCAGGTGAGGATTGAGGCGCAAAACAAGGGATGGCCTATTGAGATATGGAGCTATCTCCTCTTCGGAATGAAGGGAATCCCAGAGGAGAGTGTAAGTGAGAGTCTAAGGGCTTTCAAGAAAATATTCGATGGCGTTATAGCCGTAAGGTACAGGAAATACCTTCCAAACCACCCTGAACCTACACCCATCTCGGATAAGCTCCGAGAACTATTAAACAAAGAAGCAGACCTCGTTGACTGGGGTGGAGAAGAGTGGATGATAGGGGAAAGGAAGGGATATGCCCCGGAGTAGTCTGGAGCGGCGGCGAATACGATTGGATACCGCCTAGAGGCGAAAGACTCTACCTTAGAGGTGTCGGATGGAAATTTCTAGCCGAATGGCCCTTCAATGAAGCCCACCGTAAATTACTCGTCAATTACAGGCCCTCAAGGAAATACCGGGCAGGCCTCTTTATACCATGCTCCTATGGAAAACCCTACAGCCAAAGCTACATTCACTACTTCATCAGGAAAACAATTGCCAACTACATTAGGAAAGGCATCCTACACGAAGTCATACTCACCAATGCGGGCGTGGTGCCCCGGGAACTAGACGAACACTGGCCATACACAGCATACGACTGGAATCCAACCAAGGAAACAACAGAGATAAAAAAGTGCTACAAAAACATACTTAAGCAAAGAATAAGGGATTACCTGGGGAAATTCGGGGAATACTATGAAAGCTACATTGCATATCTAAGATGGGATAGTGACAGTTGGATGGCTCTAAAAGAAGCGTCTAAGGAACTAGGCTATACCGTACCCAACCTCGCCGCCGAAAATGTTCCTCTAATAGAGTTAGATGAACTCGACCTAGGCTTGGGATACAAGTTGGACCCGGATCTAATACTAATTACACCCACAAGCCTCAAAAACCTCGTAAATGGGCTTGAATCGATTATAGGAGAGGTAGTAAAATGACTAGAATACTGGTACTAGTCACCGGACTACCAGGTAGTGGGAAAAGCATAGTTAGTGAAGTGGCACGCGAGAAAGGAATACCAACAGTAGTTATGGGCGATGTTGTCAGGGAAGAAGCAGTAAAAAGAGGAGTAAAACTCCTCCCGGAGAACCTATCTATAATAGCCAATGATTTAAGGGAAAAATATGGGAAAGCAGCAATTGCATTGTTTACAACGGATAAGATAAGGAGGAACCATGCATCCTCGGCAGTAGTAGTTGTAGACGGTGTAAGGAGCTTAGATGAAGTAGCTGTTTTCGAGGAACTAGGCAATGTATGCATTATAGCAGTACACGCCAGTCCCACCAGAAGATTTGAGAGAATAAGGCAGAGGGGTAGGCCTGGTGATCCTAACGACTGGGCCCAGTTCTTAGGCAGAGACCTGGTTGAACTGTCGTGGGGGATAGGAAACGTTATAGCCCTCGCTGACTACATCGTCGTAAACGAGTCATCAAAGGATGACACAAGGATGCAATCCGAGAGAGTGATAATGGAGGTACTGGATAATGGAGGTAGAGGTTGCAGCAGAGGCAGAGGTAAGGCCTACGGAAGACGCTGAGAGAGTCAGGGAAGCTCTCGACAATATTTTCGACGGTCAAGCGAGTATAGAGGGGGGCATGGTTAAACTAGCATGTAAAAGCCTTAGTTGCCTCTCAAAACTCCATTTGAAACTTAGGCAGCAGAGGATACTTGATACGGCACGAAGTGTGTTAAGGAAAAGCACTTATGGTGAGTACATAGAGTTTATGCTAAACAAACAGGCAGCCTATGCTGGTAAAGTTAGCTTTGTAACAGACCCTAATGAAAGTCCTATGGGTCCTATAAGGGTGCTCATAAAGCATCCAGATCCAGGGGAGGTAATAGACTGGCTGGCTCCTAGGACAAGCCATGGCAAGCCTTTATGGGAGAGGAAAATGCCCTCCTCCTAGCGGAATCCAGGTAATTTAAGCTTATTATTCTCCTATAGATATAATCATCACCCGACAATATATTCTATCGGAGGTAATAGAACATGGTTTCTCGTAAGAAAATTATCAGAGAAATTATAGGGAAATACAGAACAATCTGGTCCCTAGGAGTATCCGGGAGCCTCATGGGATGGGATCAGGAAACATATATGCCTCCAAGAGGAGTCAAGGAGCGAAGCATAGCAGGTAGCAACATTGCAGTCCTCAGACACCAGCTAATATTAAAGCCTGACTTCGTCGAACTAGTTGAAAAGGCTTCGAGGAAGCGAAATCTAAACGACGTCGAGAAAGGGATCGTGAGAGTTCTGAAGAGGGGCATAGACCAAGCTAGGAAGATCCCGCCGGAGCATATAGCCGAAGTCTCGAAAACTACTACATTAGCCCTAGAGTTCTGGAAGAAGGCAAAGGCGAATGGTGACTACGAGATATTCAAACCCTACCTGGCTAAGATAGTTGAGCTGACGAGGAAGACAGCAGACTACCTGGGATATGAGAAGCACCCATTAGACGCTCTCCTCGACCTCTACGAGGAAGGACTAACTACAAGTGATGTTGACTCTATGTTCAATAAGCTAGAGCCTGGTTTGAAAAAGGTCTATGATAAGATCATGGATGAGTACACTGTGCCTGATAAGCATCCTCTCGAGGAGGTTCGGTATAGAGCTGAATCAATGAAGAAGCTTAACAATAAAGCTTTAACCATCCTAGGATACCCTTGGGATAGAGCACGCCTAGATATTTCCGCGCATCCTTTTACGATAGGCATAGGAATAAACGACGTTAGAATAACAACGAGATATGAAGGATTAGACTTTAAGAGAAGCCTCCTTAGTACAATACACGAGTTCGGGCACGCCCTATACGAGCTGGGTGTAGACCAGAGATTCATTGCAACACCCGTTGCAGGAGGAGTTAGCCTAGGAGTACATGAGAGCCAGTCGAGATTCTGGGAGAACCAGATAGGCCGTAGTAAGGAGTTCGTCGAGTCTTTCTATCCCTATATGAAGAGGTACCTGGTATTCCTCAGAAACTATACTCCCGAAGACGTTTACCTGTACTTCAACACTGTAAGACCTAGCCTGATAAGAACAGAGGCCGACGAAGTGACCTATAATTTCCATATAATGCTAAGATATAGGCTCGAGAAGATGATGATAGAAGGATCTCTCGGTATTGAGGAACTCCCGCAGGTATGGAACGAGGAGATGGAGAGACTCCTGGGTGTAGAACCCAAGAGTCATAGTGAAGGGGTACTACAAGACATACACTGGAGCATGGGTAGCATTGGGTATTTCCCGACATACAGTATTGGAACACTATTATCAGCCCAGATCATGAGGAAGATAAGAGGGGAAATACCGGACGTCGATGAGGATGTCAGGAGGCTAAAGTTCGGGAGAATTAGGAGATGGCTCCGTGAGAACATACATAGACATGGAAGCGTCTATCCGCCAAAAGATCTTATTAGAAGAGCTCTTGGCATGGACTTGGAACCCGAGGTATACGTAGCATACCTTGAACAGAAGTACCTTAGGTAGACTAGGATAGGTTGGGGCAGGTTTTTTTGGCGAATCCCTCAGAAACCAGGCTAACCACTGTTTTTCTTACTCGGAAAATTCTTTGCGCCATACCATTCATTCTAATCTACATCTACTATGAGTACTCAAGAGCAGTGATAGTACACTTCGACAAAACAGTCACCTATAGATTCCTAATCTCCTTCGAGGAGAAACTATTCCATCAGCCGCTTACAATAATATTCCTCTCCCACCGAAATATAATAGCAGACTACACATCCATTGTAATATACGCCCTGCATCCCGTTTACCTAGTCCTATACGCTCTTGTTTTACTGTTTTTCCCGCGTGATAGTAGAGAATACACTAGGTTCACCCTAGAGTTCACACTCGCCAGCGCTATAGGGGTCACAGTATTCTACCTAGTTCCAGTTGCCCCGCCTTGGATAGCTATACCTGGAGTTACCCGACTCCCCAACCCGTTAGTAATGGCGGTATCAGCAATATTACACAGGCAATACTATGACCCCAATCCATACGCTGCCCTCCCAAGTCTACATGTCGGGCTAACAGTGATATTCGTTGCGAGCATATACAGGCTTACTAGGTCTAGGAAATCACTATATATAGGTGGAGTATTCTCCGGGCTAATGGCGTTCTCTGTACTTTATACTGGTAACCACTATCTCATCGATATCATAGCAGGCTACTTAGTAGGATTATTCACCGTCTGGGGTGTAGGGCAGATATACAGGAAGTATGGTGAATGGTTGAATAGAGTGTCAGAAAAGTGTGGCGGTAGTATTGGTAGAGTATCATTCAAGCTCTGGAAACCCAAATCGAATGTGACGACAGCGCTTTGAGTTCTATACACCTCAAATCTAACCGTGACGTTCACCTCATCGGTAGACTCGAATGATACGGTGACACGGCTGGGGTATCCTAGCAGGCTTGATTCACCTGCTGGATATAATGCCGTCTGGAAAGGTATGACGAAAAGCTCTTCCTCAACGTTAGTGACAACATCCTCCCATGCAAGCCTATCGTGAAGTATCATAAGCTTGACATCCACATACGATACATTAGAGCTACCCCGGAAGTAGATGACTCCGAAATAGCTTCCAGACTCGTTGGAGACGAACTGATAGTCATTGATCTCCACAGGTATAAGCCCGCTACTCCTATACGAGTGATGGGTCTCATTCAACACTAACTCGGGTTCCACGGAAATGGGAGGTAATGGCTGTATACTACCCTCCCAAACCATCCGGGAAACACCATCACTACCGTAAAGAGTATATCTACCAGTATCATCTAATATGAACTCGAAATTCACACTCGAGTACTCTTTGAGAATCAAGCTAGGGTAAAGAATCACTTTACCAGAGTACGACCCTATACTCAGAGTTATGTTGCTTATAGGTATTATAGATGCTCCCTGGTTAACCATATTTCCAGCACATATAATAGAGGAATCGTTCGTTGGAGAGCAGAAACCGTAAACCTCGAACACAGGATTCTCAGTACCGCTATTTCCTTCCCTGCCAGTAAAGTAAACAGCGGCAGCTACCGTTACAAGTGTAGTTAACAGTAAAGCGGTAATATAGAGTCTCCAACCCGTCGAACCCACCTTCCAAACTCACCCCAATATAGTGGGAGAAACGCTATCTCCACATACCATTATTCCAGGAGGGATGTTAAGATAGATAACCTTTATTATACCCTACTCTAGAGAACTGATCTACTCCCGGGTAAAACTGTGGGGGATCACAGAATCCGGGTAATTAACGAAGTTTATCCTAGCTATCTTTTATCAATCCTACGCGGTAAAAACACTCCATTAAACGTCTTCCGTGACACCATGAAGGAACTAGGGAGGGTCCTGGCCATTGAAATAATGAACAATAGTGAATATAGCATTGAGCAAGTAGAGACGCCATTAGGAGTGGCGGAATACAAAAACCCGAAGCACTATGAGGACATTGTATTAGTCGGCATCCTCAGGGCAGCACTACCTCTAGTGGAGGGCATGATAGATGTCTATAAGAAAGCCAGAGTAGGATTCATTGGGGCGAAACGAGTAGAAGATTCCAGCAGGGAGGGAAGGGAATTCGACGTGGTAATGAATTACTATAACATTCCACCTATAGATAAGGGATCACTAGTAATTATTGCGGACCCTATGCTAGCAACTGCTTCCACAATGATAAGAGTATTGAACCTCTTAAAACCTAAAATCAGTGAGGAGACCGAGGTTATTGTAGCTAGTGTGATAGCAGCGGAATACGGGTTAGAGAGGCTGATGACCAGGCATCCATACATAAAACTATACACTGTAGCCATAGACTCTATTTTAAATGATAAAGGATATATTGTGCCTGGCTTGGGAGACGCTGGCGACAGGAGTTTCGGGTAAACAGATAATTATCTATCTACATTATGAAAACTAGAAACCTAAAACCGTCACATCTGCTAGTAAGTTGAATAATACTATTCGTATACTAGTACCTGGCAATGCCTGCATGTACTCTCAAAGCCACAATAGTATTCGTACTAACAACACCTTCAAGGCTTCTAACGTGATCTATGATCTTGTTTATATCATCTATTGATGAAGCCTTAACTATGGCTAGTATATCATATTCTCCAGTAACCTCGTAAACCCTGTCTACCAAGTCTAAACCTAGAATCCTTTCTGCTATTACAGGAGTAGGCGTAGGGGGCGCAGTCTTCACGAAAACTATAGCTATACTTTCTCCGGGAACTTTGTAGTCTATAGTAAATCTTAGTATGATGCCTTTATCTAAAAGCCTCTTTATCCTTTTCCTTACAGCTGCCTCACTAATACCCAATTCTCCGGCTATCCTATTATAAGGGGCTCTCCCATCTTTTCTTAATATATCTATTAGCCTGTAATCCTTCCCGTCCATTCTAAATTCACGCAAGATTATTCTACCAGGTTGTTTCTCTACTAATCTACGATGTTATTTAACTAATAATATAGTGTATTCAGTATCACGGGAGTTCTATGTCTCTAAAACAGATTACCTGAGAAGCATAAGATGCGCGTTACAATAAATCCTTTTAATATACTCATTCAAAGTAAACAGTGATTTCTCGAAGACGGTGATAGCTGTGATTTTAAGCGATAAAACTATAAGAGAGCTAGTCTCCAGCAGCCGCCTAATAATAGACCCGGTCAGTAGTGATACTGTTAGGGAGAACGGTGTAGACCTAAGGCTGGGAGGTATGTTCTGCCGTATGAAACGGGTTTGGAAGGTATTAGACATTAGAGAGGGAGGACTCCCCGAAGACTACTATGAATGCGGGAAATATGATTCATTCATAGTGTATCCACATGAACATATACTCCTCCACACCAGGGAATACGTTGGTTTACCGAATGATGTGGCAGGACTAGTTAACCTCCGCTCAACATTCGCTAGGCTCGGATTGTTCATACCTGCCACCGTAGTTGACGCTGGGTTCCAAGGAGAACTGACAATCGAGGTGGTTGGAGGCGAGTATCCTGTGCGCTTGTACCCGGATGAGAGGTTCATCCATCTAGTTTTAGTCAAACTCGATAGGCCTGCGGAGAAACCGTATAAAGGCAGATACCAAGGTCAAAGGGGGGTACGGCTCCCTAAGGTCTTCGAAACTGGTACATGAAGTTACACTCTGTACTTTAACATTTTATTCCACGATTTAACAATTTATTCATAATCGGTGGTATACTATGATATTCACACGACCACCAATCCTTGAAGTAGTAAGAGAACTAGGAGAAACCGAAACTCTCGGCGTAATGATCTATAAAAAGGAAGGCAAGTTAACTGTTCCAGAGGAAGCAAGAGGATATCTAAGCTCTATACTTGGAGAAGACTACTTGAATATAATGGAGAGATCAAGCTATAAAGGAGAAACCGGTGAAACTTTCATTTTCCACCGGAGCGAGAAACCCTATAAAGTCATATTCACTAGCGTAGGCAGTGTTGAGAAGCAAGATAAACTGCTATCCATGTATGAATCGCTGAGATCTGCTATAGGGGCACTCATCTCCCAAGTAGTTGATAAAGACGAGGAGGTTCGCATAATTTACACGAACCCGTTCAACATAGATTACTGTACTGCATTGAGAGAAGCATTATTCGCAGCTGGCTCTGCATCCTATGTGCTCGAAGCCTTCAAGACAGAGCCCAAGAGAAAGCTTACATCAATCAAACTAGTATACATGAATGGGAAATGCGGCAATAAGGGAAGTATCTTGGAGGAGGCAAAGATCCTCGTCGAAGGGGTCTATCTGGCGAGGGACTTCGCGAGTGCGCCGAGTAACAAGATGACTCCCGAGCACGTAGGGAAGTATGCTAAGGAATTGGAAGGCATGCTTGAGAACGTTCATGTCAGGGTAATAGGCTTTGAGGAGGCTAAGAAACTAGGAATGGGAGGCCTTGTAAGTGTTGGAAAAGGAGCGGAAGTGAAGCCAAGGCTAGTTATACTTGAATACAAGGGAGGAGAGGAAGGCCCCTATGCGATAGTCGGCAAAACACTATGCTTTGATAGCGGTGGAATATGCATAAAACCTAGCCATGGAATGGAGACAATGAGGCATGATAAAGCGGGAGGAGCAGCAGCCCTAGGAGCATTCTATTCTGCAGCGAAAATGAAGCTTCCAGTACACCTATATGCACTGCTACCAGCAGCAATGAATATGCCTGACGGCGGGGCATACAACCCGGGAGACATCGTAGAAATGTATGATGGAACCAAGGTTGAGATAATAAACACAGATGCAGAGGGACGAATGGTATTAGCAGATGCCATAGCATACGCTAGAAAAGACCTCAAAGCCAAAGAGATATTAGAATACTCTACACTGACAGGGTCAATAGTAGTAGCATTAGCACACTTATACGCTGGACTGTTCAACTGGAACAAGAATGGAGAAGAACACCTCTATAAAGCAATGGATGTAACTGGAGAAAAAGTATGGAAGATGCCTACAGACGATATATACAAGAAAGCACTGAAAAGCGATTACGCAGACCTAAAACACGTAGGGGACAGGTGGGGAGGATCAATAACCGCAGCCGTATTCCTCCAGCACTTTGCGAAAGACACCCCCTACACACACATAGACATAGCAGGAACAGCAATACCCATGGGAGGAGGGGAGAAATACCTCCCACCATACATACCCAAAGCCATATCCCCCGGATACGGGGTAAGACTATACTACGAATACCTCAAGAACAGGATAAGCAGACAATAACGGTAGATAACTTTTTGACTCCGATTAAACACTTTTTCCTATCCGCAACACAAGCATTACTCCTACCGATCAAAGTCCTAACAAACCCATGGGAAGCATACGGTAAACTAAGATACACAGTGAAACAGGCGCCACCAGCAGCCACGGCTATAGCAAACATCTACGCATACAGAGGCTTCTCTATAATAAGTGCAATGCTCATACTAATGGCCGGATTCATCTACCCCATGTATAACATGGCCACACTACGAATAACCCAAGCATTCGGAGGTTTCATACACTCTATAATAGTAACATTCCTATACCCAATGCTAATAGCGATAGCGCTAGGACTCATAGATACGATCCTCATAATCATACCTGCAAAAAAATCCTCGATAAAAACATGCCAGACTACCTTGGCATACTCTTAATAAGAACAAGTAGCCTCATAGGATACGCTGTAAAGCCGGCAATAATAGCCCTCATATATGGGCCAACAGCAGTAACAATCATAGGAATATACGAGCTGAACTTAACAGGCCACATGGCCTGGATCTCAGTAACAGTAACGGCAATAACATATGTTCTAACAGTGATTGGATTAGTGAAAAGCGGTGGACTAGGGAAACCAACGGCACTGATCTCTGCGCGGGTGCCGATAATAGCTCATTTATTGGCTTGATACTATGTATTCGCTGGTTGGTAGGAAAATTATTTAGGTTCTGGGTGTGGATCATAGTTCTGGGTGTGAACTATTCTATTCGATCCTAGGCCGAAATGCGATAGGAGCGAACTATATGATAGAACATCAGAGCTAGAACAGCTCCATAACATCATTGATAACAATACACCATTAACCCTACTAACCGGTATACGGCGTATAGGTAAAACCAGTCTACTATGCGTCTTTATAAACGAAATCAGTATACCCTACCTCCTCATAGATGCCCGGAACCTCCCAGCCAACTATGGACTAAGGGATCTCTACGGCTTGATATCCGAATCCATGTCTAACAAAAAATTCCTAGACAAAATGAAAGATATCCTAGAAGTAGTTAGCGGAATTAAAGTAACAGGAATTGAAGTAGAATTATCATGGAGAGGCAGAGAATCAATATCGCTGGGAACCCTATTCGACTACATGAACAAGAGGAAAATACTGATAGCTATCGACGAGGCACAAGCTCTGAGAGGGCCTAGAGGGGAGCTCTTCCTAAAAGCACTCGCCCACGCATACGATTACGATAGGAACATAATGTTTATACTGGCAGGGTCCGAAGTAGGACTCCTCTACGACTACCTAGATATAGAGAACCCCGATTCGCCTCTATATGGAAGATACATAAACTCAATCACACTTGGAAGATTCACAGAAGAACAATCAATTGATTTCATGAGAAAAGGCTTAATGGAAGCAGGTATAACTCCAACCATTGAATACATTAAATCGATAGTAGAGGTTTTCGATGGTATTCCAGGATGGCTAACCATAGCAGGCAACTATATAGTAACCCAGAAGAAACTAGTAGATATAAGTCACATCGAGGAATACGCTATAAACATAGCTACACGGGAAATCATGAAACTAAGGAAAACCCACGGATCAAGGCTTATGAGAACACTCAAACTACTAGCACAAGGCCATAACACATGGACACATTTGAAAAAAGCATTGGAGGAGAATGAAGGAAAAACTATATCTAAAAGCAGTCTAAGCCGAATAATAAGGACACTAGAAAAACTAAGCATCATAGAAAACTATGAATTCCTAGACTCCATATACAAAAAAGCATCAGAGAGAATCACAGTCAAGAGCCATGGAGACTAGGAATCCTTCTTTTCCCTCAACTCCCTAATCTCTCTCCTAAGCCTATAGATCTCGTCCTCCAATCTATCATCAGATCTATGCATTCTCGATATCCTGTCAACTAGGTAGACAACTACGGCAACTACAACTATAATCGCAAGGAACCAGAATAGGACGCCAACTCCCATCCAGCCCCAGCCACCGCAGCAGCCACCCATCATGCCTTCATGATCGCCTGCTGCGCCGGCGTCAAACGACAAGGCGTTATGGAAAGTTCCTATAATTATTGATGCTGTATTCATTTTTATCACAATTTGAAGTGTAGGATTCAACTATTAATAAGTAGACGTATGTGTTTCTCAGGGGACTATCCTGGTTCCACTCCCGGCTAAAGCTGTTGTGATGGGATTTTCCACAGTACCATCCGCTATAATGGCTTCCCCAACTCCTTTACTAACGGCCTCAGCAGCCATTACCACTTTCCTATTCATACCGGGCCCTATCTTAATGTATAAATCTTCCACATCTCCTGTCCTTATAACACGTATGACTCCATCCTCTAATAGGACGCCTGGAACATCTGATAGAAAGATTAGTTTTTCAGCTTCAAGGGAGGTAGCTATTAAAGCCGAAGCTTGATCCCCGTTAACATTCAACAATTCACCCTCTAATCCTAGGGCAATCGGGCTTACTACCAGAACAGTGCTTATCCCAAGTAATGAACATAAAATACTGCACTGCACATTGCGAATTTTACCAGTATATCCACCAGGTATCACTTGCATTCTTCCCCTCTCATTCAGTATTATAATCCTCTTCTTCCTCTCGGCAGCGAGTAAGCCTAGATCAGCGCCAGAGACGCCTAGAGCTTTTATCCCACGATACTCTAGCCCCGAAACAATCCTCTTATTAAGAAGACCTGCCATAACCATGGTATAAATTTCGAGTTCCTCAAGGCTAGTGTACCGACTCTTCATGCCATTAGGATGAACTACTATTCTAGGTTCAACACCCATTTTCCTTGAATACTCTGTAACAATGTCTCCACCACCATGAACTAACACTATACCGCGTCTAACCGTAGAATTTGAAGCCAGATCATCTAAGAGGTTATTAAGATTTTAGAGTATAACTCTTCCACCAGCTTTAACAACAATAACCATATTCAACCACCATATCAAGGTCTCAACGGGGGAAGCCTTAACCCCTCGTCCTCAGGTAAGCCTAGCATTAAATTCATGTTCTGAACGGCCTGCCCTGCTGCCCCCTTTACCAAATTGTCTATAACGGCAAACCCCGTTACCCTCCCGGTTGATTCATCCACAGCATATCCTATATCAACGTAATTGCTACCTACAACGTTCTTCACATCCGGGTACTTTAAAGGGCTAAGATGAGATAATCTGATAAACCCTTCGCCTAGATAAAATTTGGTATAAGCCTCTGAAACTCTATGAGAATCAATCTCGTCTACAAATGTATGAACGGATGCAAGGGTGCCTCTAACAGCTGGAACAGCGTGAGGGATCAGTGATACTCTTATATTTTTGCTGCCAGATAATCTTGAAAGTTCCTGGGACACCTCTGCCTGGTGTCTATGGCCAGATGGACTATACGGCCTGATACTACCTGACCTCTCAGGATGATGCCTTCCCCTTGAAGGTTTAGAGCCGCCCTCACTGCTTCCTACCTTAATATCTGCTAACAGGAAATCGTTTACTATATTATACTTTACAAGCGGGGTGGCTGCAAGTATAGCAGCTGTAGCATTACATCCTGGCGAGGCAATAAACTGTGACCCCACGATTTCTTCCCTATTAATTTCCGGGAGGCCGTATGCCGCCTTACCTATTAGATCAGGCCTTGGATGGGGGCCATACCATCTTTCATATAACTCTATGTCTCTAAGCCTGTAGTCTGCGCTTAAATCAATAACTCGGATGCCGGAATCATAGGCTTCTCCTATTATCCCAGCCCCTATACCATGCGGGAGTGCATTGAATATAACATCCATGCCAAATAACCTGTCCGGGTTTATCTCAGAATACTTCAACCCCTTATAGAAACCTTGTAGTGCAGGATGGGCGTAATGTACCGGCTTCCTTTTATATTCTCTGCTAGTAACTAGTACTACCTCAACCTCATTGTGGAGGAGGAGAAGCCTTAGGAGTTCTCCTCCAGCATATCCTGACCCCCCCCAAGTATTCCTATTTTAATCAAGCTAACAACCCTAGGGTAGGAGGGTTAGTTTATCAGGGTTTAAATCACTTGAAAACGATATTATTCGTTTTTCAAACCCTCTCTACTAACGGTAGTACTGTTTCAGTCTCCCACTATTGGAACACTTTATAATCCTCGAACCCTTGTAACACTCTCCCGATTAAAGCATCCAAGGTGGTATGTATGGTGAAGGTTAAATGTCCTGTTTGCGGTGAGATGGTTGACGTCCCGGACGATGCTCTTCCAGGAGAATTGATAGAGCATGAATGCGGTGCCCTTCTAGAGGTTGTCGTGGAGAATGGTGAGATAAAACTGAAGATAGCTGAAGACGTGGGGGAGGATTGGGGAGAATAAGGTTGCCTATAACCATAGCCTACGATATACTGAGATGGGAGGAGAAGGCGCTTATCGGAAAAGCCGATTATCTAGGCATAGGGCTCAAATTAATTCACCTGAATAATACAACGCTAGAGCTGGGCATGAAAGGTGAAATAGATGTAGCTCTCATCAGGGCTACATCACAGTATAAGGCCTTAGCATCATCATCAGCTCTAGAGAGTAGCGGTGTGAGAACAGTTAATACTGTAGAGTCCCTATATGCCACATTCGACAAGCTTAGAACTCATAGTCTGCTAGAGAAGGCCGGGATACCGGCACCTAGGACTATCATAGCCTTCTCACAGGAATCAGCTCTCTCCGCAGCGGAAGAACTCGGTTATCCGGTGGTGGTTAAACCGCTTCATGGAAGCTGGGGAAGACTAATAGCGTTAGCTAACGATAAAGAGGCATTGAGGAGTATAGTCGAGTACAGCCAGTACATAGGTCCTCATGGGAGAGTACATTATATACAGGAGTATATTGACAAACCAGGTAGAGATATTCGTACCTTCTGCATAGGAAGTAGCGTACCAGCAGGAATATATAGAGTCAGTAGAGAATGGATAACTAATACCGCCAGAGGCGCACAATCTTTCCCTGCCAAGATAACAGGTGAACTAGAGGATCTAACGTTGAGGGCTTGTAGGGCTGTAGGAGCAGAGTTTGCCGGGGTGGATATTGTAGAAGATAAAGATCGAGGGTTCCTCGTCCTAGAGGTCAACGGTGTACCTGAATTCAAGAATACTGTAAGAGTTACAGGTGTAGACCTCCCAGGTCACCTAATGACCTACTTATTGGAGCTCGCTCAAGATTATACTAGATCCCCCGGTATCCAGAGAGCAGAGCTCGATTATACTCCGCTTATAAACCTCAGCCGCTAAACTAAGCTCTTCCTCGCTTATAACCTCCATTGTACTATGAGCCATAATGGGATCACCAGGCCCGTATGCTGATATACTAAGGGCATAGTGTCCAAGTATATTCCTATCACTAGTCCCTCTCTTAACAACAGGTCTAGGCTTGACGTTCATTCTGAGAAGACTCCTGGATATGCTTCTAGGAACAGGGGTATTCAAGCTAACCCTAATAGATTCTACACCGCCTGAAAAGGCAGTCACACAATCATAGCTCTTGGCTAAGTTATCAATATTCTGTGCTACACTCTTATTCGTCCAGCCCGGTGGAACGCGAACATCAAGCCTTACTATAGCTTTCCTAGGTAAAACATTCCAAGCATCCCGCGCCTCTAGTCCTGTAACAGCTATACTGGGCTCATCCAGGCTTATACTAGGATACGATTTTTTGATGTTATCTATTAAAATAATGGCTTTGTCTAAAGCAGAATCTCCCAAGTGAGGCGTAGAAGAATGGCCTCCCCTACCCATACAGACTACTTCAACGTGGAATCCTCCTCTATAGCCAACAACTACTCTATTCCCACCGCTTGGTTCACCAATAATAACAAACGGTGGAACCAGTCTTTCACGAACAAGCCTCCGCGCTCCACGACTATCTCCCTCCTCGCCGGCTAAACCAGCAAGAGCAACAGGACATGAAGGATTATTCATGGCTACTAGAAGGAGACCTACACTCATACTAGCTAAGGGTCCCTTTGCATCTACAGCTCCTCTACCCCAGACCTTCCCCTCCTGCCAGCCTGGATCTATCCAGCCTTCCACCGCATCTATATGGCCAGCGAGTAATATACGGACTTCCCTAGTATCCGGCGGTGCTAGGAACCCGCTTCCAGCACTTTCAACCCATGCCTTAAGACCATTCTCTTCACCCCACTCTACTAGTTTCTTAACAGCCCTCTCTTCCATGCCAGTAGGGCTGTACTCTTTTAAGAGATTGTAAAGCAGGTTAGCTGCCATACGTCTTGGTGACGCATTCCCTGAATGACTTAGTGACCCATTCAATATCATCACCTGATATCATGTAGGGAGGTAGAAACCTAACTACGGTAGCACCGGCTTTCAAGGCCAGTACTCCGTGGTCTTGAAGGCATTTTAGAATAGGGGTGGGATTATACTTCAATTCCACCCCCAACATGAGGCCTTCGCCTCTAATGTCCCTCACGGAATTCAACTCCAATGCTTCTCTCAGAGAACTCGAGAGCAATCGACCTGACCTTTCAGCTCTCTTCGGCACACCATCGTGGAAAAGAACATCAACAGCTGCTCTTACAGCAGCCATAGCGGCTAGGTTACCTGCAAACGTAGATCCATGCCGACCCCCCGTCAACGATTCAGCTATTTCCTTCACAGTAAAGAGAAGGCTTACAGGATAACCTCCTCCAACCGCTTTCCCGGCAACAAAGATGTCAGGTGATATTCTTGCTTTAGTGTAACTCCATATTCTACCCGTTCTACCGAAACCTGATTGTATTTCATCCACTATAAGCAATGAATCATTTTCCCTCGCCAGCTTTCCAACTAATTCTAGGAAACTGGTTGTGCCGGGTATAATTCCCCCCTCACCCTGAACCGGTTCAACTATAATGGCAGCAGTACTAGTATCAATAACTCAGTATAACTCCTCGCAATCAGAGTTATATTGGGCAAATACAACGTTGTTCAAAACCGGGAAGCCTTTCCTATACCTAGGATTCCACGTAACACTCAATGCTCCCAGCGTCCGACCATGGAAACTATTCTTGAAAGCTATGATTTTCCTTTTACCAGTATAAGCCCATGCTATTTTTAACGCTACCTTAACTGCTTCACCGCCAGTATTCAGGAAAAATACAGTATCATGAGATTCTGGGGCGATCCTAGACAACGATTCTGCGGTCTTGTCTTCTAAATTATTGTAAAATGACAATCCAGGTGAAACGAGTGTAGATAACTGACTCGAAACAGCTTCCACTATAAAAGGGTTAGAATGGCCTAGGAAAGCAACACCATGCCCGTTATTAGCGTCGAGATACTTCCTTCCACCATCATCCCATACATACTGCATATAACCCTTGGTCAACCTAAGGTTTCTAGCGCCATAAAACCTGAATACGCTTAACAAGATATATCATCCTTTACACCCGGGGGGCGTGGTACACCCCTAATAAAACTATTTCCTTCAGATGGTTTGGAAACCGTAAGAAATAGTGCTGAAAAACATAATTTATGCACCCTAAGGGCTAAAACGGCTTCTATAAAACGAAACAGTATCCCGGAGGCCATCCAGCAGGCCAGTCTCCGGCTTCCAATGAATAGATTTCCAAGCCAACTCTATATCTGCTCTACTCCTCTGCACATCACCAGGCCTAGGAGGCTTAAACTCAGGTTCAAGGCAACTTCCAATTACACCGCATATCATATAATACAAATCCTTTATACTAGTCTCAACGCCAGACCCTATCTCCAACACACCAGTATAACAAGTTTTCAACGCTAATAGATTCGCCTCAGCTACATCCTTTACATAAACGAAATCCCTAGTCTGAAAACCTGATCCATAAATAATGGGTCTCCTATCTTTGAGAAGGGCTTCAATAAATGCTAATACCACACCAGCATAAGGGCCGGGTCTCATCCTAGGGCCGTAAACGTTGAAGTATCTTAACGCAATAGTCTTCAACCCATAGTCATCACGGTACCTGTCAAGGAGTCTCTCGCTGAAAACCTTGGTTTCACCGTAAAGGTTAGCCGGGTTCAAAGGATGATCCTCATCCACCGGGAGATATAAGGGTTCACCGTGAACAGCAGTACTGGAAGCAAACACAACCCTATCCGCATCAAGCAACCTAGCCAACTCCAACACATTAACAGTACCCTTCACATTCACGTCCAAAGCACGTTGCGGGTTACTCATCACCTCAACAATATTAATCAATGCAGCAAGATGAACAATCCCAACAACACCGCCGCTAGAAACTGCCCTCGAAATCTCCCCTCTCAAAACACTCCAATCACTCACATCAACCCTTAACACACGCAGCCTCCCATCACTCCTAGGCAGATTATCGAGGCTACCGGAGTAGAAGTCATCTACAACAATAACATCATACCCCTCCGATAATAACAGATCAACGGTATGACTGCCGATAAATCCAGCTCCACCAGTAACTATTACATCCAAGCCAGCAATCCTCCAAACCAAACAGATTGTATAGCAGAAAAATAAAGAATTCATCTCCCAAAAAAGAACATACTAATAAAACATACCCTAGCTTCTGGAGACAAGATTATATGATATACAATGACAAAAAAAGAACAACCCTGAAAACAAGCGGGGATCAAATATAGGATCTCAACCTCGTGTTGAGGGATAAAAATGGAAACCCCGATCGTCATAGATGTCATAAACGAACTCATCCTCCGGAGAAAGAAGAAGATACGAAGACAAATAGCCTAAGAACCTGCAACCAAGGACCTGTTGCCCTAGGAGAAGAACAGGCTCCTCGCTGAAAGGCTCCTCGGGAAGATGTACAACGACCTCTACGCCAAGGGAGAACTCGCCTACAAGGAACTCAAAGAAAAGGAAGACTAGCTGGATCCAGCCATAAGGGCAATGTTGGAAAAATACAGGAAAATTGATGTTATTGCTTCGCTATACGAGGATTTTGGCCGTGTTCCTTGGTTAGAAGTTGTATAGTAATTTCTTGTTATTGTGTTATTAGTGTGTAGAGTATTATTGCTGCTGTTACGAGTGCTAACGTTATCGTATAGGTGTTTATGTAGGGGGTTCGTCTTGGTTTTATGTTGAGGGTTATTATCGCTATTAGGGAGCCTGCTGTTATCCCGGTTATGTTTTGTATGGTTATGTTTAGTGCGTTCATGCTTCCATGGATGTTTACTGGTAGGAGTAGTGCTGATACCGTTAGGGGTGGTAGGAGCGCTGCTGCTATGGCTATTCCCGCTATTGCCTCTGTTACTTCCTTCCTTGTAGATAGTATGGCTGCGTAGCCTAGGAGTATTGAGAGTACAGC
Source organism: Candidatus Tiamatella incendiivivens (assembly GCA_015522635.1). Taxonomy (NCBI): domain Archaea; kingdom Thermoproteati; phylum Thermoproteota; class Thermoprotei; order Acidilobales; family Acidilobaceae; genus Tiamatella (SeqCode); species Tiamatella incendiivivens (SeqCode). Next base: position 85,327 of record WALW01000010.1, read on the forward strand.
GTATAGTGGAGTTAGAATGGTGCGCGAGATTATCTCATTGCTTGCCGGGATAGTTATTCCCTGCTGTTTTATTGCTAGGGATATTGCTAGGATTGTAAGGTAGGCTGCTCCTGTTAGAATAATTATGTTCAATAGGCTTTTCCATGTATCCCTAGGCTTTCCGAAGGCTAGGTTTAGTGAGAGAGAGTATAGCGGGCCGAGGAGAGGGCTTAGGAGCATTGCCCCTATTACTATGGCTGGACTGTCTAGCCATAATCCTATTAGCGTTATCATTGAGGCGAGTGCGGCGAGTAGTGTTTTCCCGGGGTCTATTCTGCTTAGTTGCCTTGCTTTCATTATCAGCTCGTCCACAGGGGTTTCCATGGTTGATGGTTTCATATTCATTGTTCTCTTTACAGGTCCTCCTAGGATTATTTTCGGTTTGTCCGCCGTGACTATGTTTTCCTTGTACCTCATGTCGAGCGTGTTCTCTACTTGGGTTAGAAAGTCTTCTACCTCTCCTTCCGGTACATACGCTATTACTGTTCCATCTCCATAGGTTATGTTATATTGCTTCTCTTTGAGGAGCCTCTTGATCTTATCCTCTTCTTCTCTCCGATAGTGTATTGTTACTCTCCACAAATGAATAGCCCCATTAATCGTTTGGTTAGGAGGGTTGTTTATTTAACTGTCTATTCACTGAATTTAATCATAGTTAACATGTATGGTGGTTGATATGGTAGAGATTCTCGAGCAGACTGTGCTTACACCCGATATGGATCAGGAGAAATTCATATCATCTATGGACCCCGTTAGTGCAGCAGCTCTCCTCCCCGGGTTAGAGGAAGTTGAGCGTATGGATAACATTGTAATTGTAAAGCTACGCCATCGCATCGGGCCTATGGGGGTATCTGATGAGGGTGTTATACAGATTAAACCATGGGTTGACAGGGCTCTATTCAAAGTTGACACTGATCATATAAGGTATAGGGTTGAGTTTGTCGTCGACGGTGTTGGGCCGAGGACTAACGTCAAAATCATCGTCCGAACTATAGCTAAGAAGGACTTGGTAAGCCAGCTGATCCCTGTTAAGGAGAAGATCCTTATGAGTAGGTCTATTGGATTGGTAGCCGGTTTAGCCCGTCAGGCTGGGGCGTCCATGGTTCTTCCTCTGTGGAGGAAGGAGCTAGAGTATTGAGTTAAGCGTTTTAGCCTCCAATTCCCCCTAAAACATTTCGGTGCAGTAAATAGTGCATAGAATCATTTCCAGGGGATATATCAGGGATCCTATTCATGGTTACATACTTTTCGATAAGAAACTGGAGAAACCGCTTATAGATCACGAGTTAGTCCAGAGGCTCCGCCATATAAGACAGCTACAGCTGACATACCTAGTATACCCTGGGGCAACACACTCCAGGTTCAGCCACAGCATCGGTGTTATGCATCTCGCATGCAGGTTTGTTGATACACTCCTATCCAGACTGGATGACGACGATATGGACGGGTTCAGCAGGGATTCCCTAATAGAGTCAGCTAGGATCCTAGGATTAGTCCATGACATAGGCCACGGCCCCTTCAGCCATGCTTTCGACGAGTCAGTATTGACTAAGCATTACAGGAATAAGAAGGACGCCTTGAACCACGAGGCATTAGGTAGAGTAATATATGACTGGTTCATCAAGGATGAGCTGCGTAAACAGTTCTATGGTACATCCCTAGAAGGTTCCGAGGAGATAGTTTCATCCGTATTAAACGATAGGGAAGGAAACAATATTCTAAAGCTCATACGGTATGCTGTCAAAGACTTCTACTACCCGTCTGATCTACTTGATTTCCTAGTAAGAGACTCGTATTATACGGGCACAGTAGAGTATGGGTTTATAGACGCCTCAAGGCTGATGGAGTCAAGCAACCCAGTTAAACTTGACAATGGCTCATATAGAATAGCGCTCGACAGGAAGGCGGATGGAGCCCTACGAGGTCTTTTGCAGGCCAAGGTCTCTATGTTCGAATATGTCTACCTCCACCACTCGAACAGGGCTTATGACAGGCTTCTCAAGAAGGTTCTCGGGAAATACGCGTTGGATCTAGGATTAGTAGAGGCTGTTGAGAGGCTTTTGAATAAGGATCCGTCAATGTATTCAAGGCTATGGGACGATGTTGTCTACTATAAGATAATTCACCTTGATGAAGCCTTGTGCCCTAGTGCTGGATACTTGAAGAGGAGGTATAGTCCTTGGAAGCTTGAATATACCCCTCTCCGCATACCGTTGATCAAAGCAGTACCACAGCATATACTAGATAATATAGTAAGCCATGTATCAGACATTATTGCCGATAAGATAAAGTCGAGTTCAGATAGGATAGAGGAGTTCTGGGTTGAAGCAGCTGAAATAAGGCCGATACCCTCCACGGTAGAGGAGCCAAACGGCCATGGAGACTTCCTCTTCGCATACAAGCGGGATACCGGTATCAGCGTCGAGAAGATAAGCCCTGAGAGATTGACAGGTATACTGGGAGTGATCCCCACACTCCACATCAGAGTATATGTAAGAAGAGACGTTTATGCTACACTAGGCAAGGATAGGGTTAGAGAGATTATCTACACCGCCTCTGAGGATGTGATGAGAGAGTTGGATGAGGCGTATAAGATTAGTGACCTGATGGCTTTATCAATGAAAGAAGGATTAGAAGGGCATGAAAGGGTGACAATGTAAGCTTTGACAATAAAGTACATGGTAACAGGCATTGGAGCCAGGGAGATAGAGAAGGGCTCTACTGTAGTCTATGAGAAGTGGATAAAGCGGAAGGAAAACATCCGGTCAGGCTCACTAGTCGAGCTAGAGACAAGTAATGGTGTAAAAGCATGTGGTTTATGGGATGGAGCAGGCCATGTAGGAGCTAGAATACTATATTATGGTTCATGCAGTTCAAATGATCCCATCGAAGCCATAGAATCAAATTTGGAGACAGCTTTCAGGTTGAGAAATAAGGTAGGACTAGGCGATCCTAGAACAGGTTTCAGGTTGATTAATAGTGATGGAGACCTGATGTCAGGGCTGATAATAGATGTGTATAATGATGTAGCTGTTATCCAGTCTAGTAGCTTAGGGTTTGACCGGTACCTGCGGATGATAGCTGCATGGCTTACGCGTGAAGTAGGCGTCAACAGCGTATTCGAGAAAAGTGTGCAGAGGAGCAGGCGTGACATAGGGTTAAAACCTAGGAGAAGATGGCTGCTTGGAGGTAAGAGAGAGACGGTCATAGAAGAGTACGGTGTACGCTTCATAGTTGACGTAGAAGAGGGGCAGAAGACCGGGTTCTTCCTAGACCAGAGGGCTAACAGGAGGGAATTCGGATCTTACGCTGGTAAGGAAGACAGTGTACTAGACGTTTTCGCCTACACAGGAGGCTTCGGGTTACATGCAGCTCTTAATGGAGCCTCCAAGCTTGTATTTATCGAGGAAGACCCTAGTGCTGTAAAGATTCTTAAGAGGAACCTTGAGTTAAACGGTTTCTCGAAGTACGAGATCATCGAGTCATCTGTATGGCACGTAATAAACAAGGTAAAAGGCGGTTATGACCTAGTGTCAATAGATCCGCCAGCATTCATACAGGAGAATAGTAAAACTTCTATAGAGAAAGGAGTGAAGGCGTACAGAGAAATCTATAAGTATGGTCTAGAGCGTACTGGTAAGGATGGAATAATATTTCTCTCAAGCTGTAGTTACTTCCTCACACAGGAAATGTTCGTCCAGCTAATAATGAAACTAGCATCAAAACTGAATGCGAGGATGATAGGATCCGTTAGAAAGGCAGATAGGGATCACATGGTGAATACTGCCAGCTATCTAGAATACCTCAAAGGCGCATTTATCCACCTATCATAAACCCTCATGCCTTACCTTAAGATTATAGACCCTATCCAAGACCCATATTACATCTAGGCCGCTAGTCTCGACAAGGTCCGGTGGTACAGGTTTGACGTAGAAACGGAAGCCCCCTGATTCTAGAGCGGAGTCCACCCAGAGTGCTATGTCATGGAAGGACTTATTCAAACCTGTCTTCAATATCAAACGGATTGAACGGGCGATGAACTTTACCTGCCCGTCTTCCACTATTCTAGGATTCTTATCGACGGGGAACTCTAGTAGACCGGTTCTCTCATAGTCTATGAGGATCTTCTTTTTCATGCTCTTAATCTTCCTTACACTCTTAACTCCTAGGAAAACCCTTGTCTTAGGCAGGCCTATATGATCACACGAGGAATCCTCTTCTCGCCCTATATGTTCGGGAGTAATGGGCTTGGTTATTACCTGGGGATCGTATTTGACCATTTTTATTAAGTGTGTGGCTTGTGGTAGGAAGGAACTAGAGGCTGTTGTTATAGCTGTAAATGAGACGTTATGATGCTCATATAACTTTCTCACCGTCAGGTTCAGCGGTTTTATGGGATCCTCCGGCATAAGCTTCATCATTATATTATCCTTATATAATAGGTTGGTCGCACTGGTATCCTCGTCAAACAATATGTGCCTCACACCTAATTCCAAGCTCTCACTAATAGCTGCAGCCATACTCGTTGACCCACTGGCGTCTATCGTATTGAAGCATACAGTGTCCCTGCCGTCGGGTAGGGTGTTGAAGAATAGGCTTATGTCTGTGCAGGTGATTATGCGGCCGTCCTCTGATTGGACAAGGAAGGTATCAGGCCTCGATATAACATGCTCTCTTCCATCGCCAGGTATATGATTGTAGATTCCTTCAAGGATGGCTTGTAGTAGAGTTGTTTTCCCATGGTAAGCCCCTCCAGTCAAAAGGGTTACTCCATCCTCAACCAACATGCCTCGGATACAGCCATGCTCAACGCAGATTTCCCTTTCAAGCTCGGGAGGTGACTGAAATGGAATAGCATCCTCTAGTGGTTTCTGGCTGAAGCCGGCTTCCCGTGGGAGAATAGATCCATTACCTATTATGAACGAATAGCCGTTCTCTACTAGCCACCTCCTCACTTCCGTTTGGAGGATATAATAGTGTATGTGATTCTTCAAAGGATCCCGTTGCCCGAGCATTTCAACTAAACCCCTAATTACTCTCGGGACCCTCTCTAAAAGTACCCGCCTAGCCATTCTACCGTTAACTCTCCTACCTATAGACGGTAAACCTACCCATAGTCTAAGAACCATATTAGCCTTATCGAAGACTACAGTACTCCTGTACAACATTCTAGGCGAAGGCTTAGGCACGCTTATCAGGCAACTGTTCCCATTACCGCATCGCTCCGAGTATTTCCCCGTAATCCTATGTAGGAGTCTGCTGGCATAATCAGATAATGGCTTATATACTAAGGTGCTCTCTATATCTAGGTCCTCCAGTTTATGTGTTTCTATTGGTAGCTTAGCTTCGAGGATAGACGGCGGGGCGTGCGTGTCTCCTTGTATAGATGTTAGTTTAAGCGTGTATTCCTTTGATGAAACGGTTACATCGTATAGATCTTTATAGGACCCATAGCCTCTACCATCAAGTTTTCTGAGTACTCTATCCAATTCGGTGGGGGATATTGTTCTAGGCAAAAACTATACCTCATTGAAGGGGGTTACTCCCCCTTTTCTCAGGCTCCCCCGGTTCCTCCTTGGACTCTCCTTCTTTCCCCTCTTCCTTCATTTCACCTTCAAGTTTCTTAAGCTCTTCCTCAAGCTCCTGCTCGATCTCCTCTATAGGCTTGGGCGGCGGGGTTGTGGCTAACGTATAGCCTATCCATGCTAGGATACCGAAGACTGCTGCCACCGCTACGAAGCCTGTGAGTTTAAGTAGTATGATACCATATGTCGTGGCGAATACTCCGTAAGTGTATAGAATAATGACTATAATGGAGACAACGGCTATGCTCCAACCAATTCCTTGATCCTTATTCAACGTGTAAAACCTCCGAATTAACGTTTTATTCCTTAGTTTAAGTCTATTTTCTAGTTTGGTAGTATAAAGATTAATTAAAAACGTTATGTTGCTTTGAAATAACCTCTTATATCAATGCAAACCCCCTAATGAGAGCTAGTAATACGATGAAGAGTATGCCGACGAACACCAGTATGACCAGGAGAGGGATTATAAATAGGAGCAGTGGCAGGATGATTGCTAATATGAAACCGTAGATAACTCCTTCAACGATACTATCCTTCCTAAACATGCCGTAAAGCAATCCTAGGATAAAGCCCAGTAAAGCAATCGTTGTAAGCGTGAACACTACATCATCCCTCTTGGATATAGTTTAGCCTGTTTCAATAAATTTTTCTCCGACATAATTAACCATTAATTGGGGTACGGGAATTGTCATTCTACAAGCTTAACGAGCATATGACTTTGATACTAAGGAAAATACTCAACTCCGGGTTAGCAGCGGCGGATCCTAGGGAAAGAGTAATGGAAACACTGTCTGTTGAGGGGAATTGCATAAAAGTGAAAGGGAAAAAGTACTGTGGATATAGGGAGATTTACGTTGCAGGATTTGGTAAGGCATCTAGAAGGATGGCTGAAGGAGTATACAGTGCAATAGGCGGCTTAATAGAGGATGGCTTAATAATAGTTCCAAAGGGATCGCCGGCAAATCCTATAGGCTGTATAAAAATATTGGAGGGAGAGCACCCTCTCCCCAACGGCTTAACACTATCATCGAGCCTTAGACTACTAGACTATCTAACCAGCCTCCCAGAGGATTCCCTGCTAATCCTCCTCATATCCGGTGGGGGCTCTGCATTATTTGAGGTTCCCGCAGGCAATGTCTCCTTAAAGGATATCTCACAGACTGCTGGGATGCTGATGAAGAGCGGAGCAGATATAGTGGAGCTAAATGCTGTGAGAAAACACTTATCCAAAGTAAAGGGAGGCCAGCTCCTCAGATACATAAACCCGTCGAAAATAATATCACTAATAATAAGCGACGTAGTAGGAGATAGGCTAGACTCTATAGCGTCTGGTCCAACTGCACCTGACAAAACAACATTTCAGAATGCGTTTAATGTCCTAGTGAAGTACGGTTTATGGGAAAAGGTACCTGAAGGAGTCAGATCACATATAGAGAATGGAGTCAAGGGCCTGGTTCAAGAGACGGTGAAGAAAGGGGATCCTCTACTCTCTAAGGTTAAGAATGTTATCATAGCTAGCAACAGCATTTCACTCAAAGCAATGGGTGAAACCGCTAAGGTGGAGGGATGGAAGACTATTGTTCTCACCTCTAGAATGAGAGGCGAGGCTAGGGAAGTAGGTAAACTCATAGCCGGCATAATCGAGAGTATTTCCTATGAGAATATGCCTGCAAAGCCTCCAGTTGTGCTTTTGGCGGGTGGAGAGACCACAGTCACCGTCAGAGGAAGAGGAGTAGGTGGCAGGAACCAGGAGCTATGTCTTTCAATACTGTTGGAACTCAGCCAACAGGATATAGGTTTTACAATAGCCTGTATGGGGAGTGATGGAATAGACGGTACTAGCCCGGCGGGAGGAGCATACATAGATTCTGCACTCTATAGGGAAGCATTATCAAGGAACCTTGATCCAAAAAGTTATCTATTAGAGAATGATAGCTACACTTTCTTCAAACGATTAAATAGGACAATAGAGACAGGCTATACAGGCACAAATGTTAATGATTTCCTTGTAGCGATAATACGCTGATTACTAGAGTAAATGGGTAATTGATAAGAACTACTCTGCCTAATCTGATTCATGTAGGGAAGTGACCTGGTCTTGAATAGGGACAAACTAGCCAAAGGACTCATTGGTGCAATAGGGAAAGAGAAGGTTATAGTTGACCCTTCAATAATTAAACTATACTCAAGGGAGCCGAGCGGCTACACTGCGAGGGAACTACCTCTAGCTGTAGTATTCCCTGAGACGGTTGACGACACCTCAAGGCTGGTCTCTTACGCTTATAAGCATAACTTGAAGATCTACCCGCAAGGCTCAACGACAAGCCTAGCAGGATCCGCTGTCCCTCTTAACGGCGGCATAGTCCTCAGCTTGGAGAGGATGAAAGGTATCGTCGAGACCAGCATAGAGGACAGCTATACTATAACAGAGCCGGGCGTGAAGATAGACGAGCTAAACGACCACCTGGCAGGATATGGTTACATGTTCCCAGTCGACCCCGCGAGCTCTTCTGTAGCTACAGTTGGAGGAGCAGTCAATAGTGGAGCGGGAGGCATGAGGGGAGCCAAGTATGGGACGATGAAAGACTGGGTTCTGGGGCTTCAAATAGTTGTACCAGACGAAAAGGGCTCTAATATGTGGATCGGGTGTCGGACACTAAAGTGTAGGCAAGGATACGATATAACAAGGCTTATAATAGGCAGCGAGGGGACCCTCGCGATAGTCACGAAGGCGGTACTGAAAATAACACCTCTCCCCGAGAATGTTGTAACCGCGCTGGCTTTCTTCCCAAACCTTGAACAATTATCTCAGACCGCTGTAGACTTGAAGAGCAGCGGGGTTCAACCGTATATCATGGAGTTCCTAGATGAAAGGACTACACAAGCAGCTATAGAGCTAGCGGAGACCAATGTAAAGGGAAACGGGGCAATGCTTCTGGTAAGCATAGATGTAAATAAGGAAGCCATTGATAGGTTCCTCAAGTGGCTGGTGAATCTCCTTAGAAGCAATGGTGCAACAGAAATCTACACAGCTAAGACTATGGAGGAAGCCGAGGGGAATGGCCTCTTCGATCTGCGACGTTCACTATTCCCTGCCCAAAACTATCTATCAAGGAAGATGCTTGGAATAGAGAATCCTATGATTTATATTGAAGACATAGCAGTGCCGCCCTCCAAGCTAGTGGAGGCTGTCGGGGAGATAGCTAGGTTGGAAGAGAAATACGGGCTCCCTACATTCATGGGAGGACATATAAGTGACGGTAACCTCCATCCCGCTGTGGGGTTCAACCCTGGAAACCCTGATATGGCTAGTAAGGTTGAGGAATGGTTTTATGGTCTAATGAGAATAGCGATAAGCTTAGGAGGAACTGTTAGCTCCGAGCATGGTATTGGATTGATGAAGAAGAAAGGATTAGAGATGGAGTTAGAGGCTCACGGAGCAGCTATGATGATCGGTGTTATGAAGAAGATAAAACAGGCGTTTGACCCTAAAAACATTCTCAACCCTGGGAAAGTTATCTGAATATGGAGAGGGAAAACGGTTTGACTGAAGAATTGAATAATATCCTAGAAGAGACGGGGAAATGCCTATACTGCGGCTTCTGCGAGGCGGTATGTCCAACACTCCCCTTCGGCCCACACAGGGGATACGGTCCCCGTGGAAGAGTCTACCTCGCTAGGGAGATAGCCTCCACGGGGAAAGCTAGTGGAGAAGCTCTCTCCAGTATATTCTCCTGCCTAACATGCGGGGCCTGCACAATAAAATGCCCCACCCGGATAAGCGTGGCAGGTCTCGTTAAGAAAATGAGGAGCCTCGTACTATCCGGTAGAATAGAATCGGATCTAGGTATGATAGTTATAAAGTCAAGGTAGGTGTATAAGGTTTGTCCTCTACAAAGGAGATAATCTCATTCATATCAGAGAACACGCGTAGAACGAATCTACCCCTCCCAGCCCCGAGAGACGCTCTCTACAGATGGGCACTAGACGTTAAGCCTCCTAGAAAAGGCGAGTATATACTCTACACTGGAGGACTCTACCAACTTATCCCTCAAATAAATAGCCTAGTGAACCAGCTAGAAAGCCTGACCGAGAGGAAAACAGGGGCACTAGCACTTAGGTTCGCGAAAGCATTCTCAAAACTAATAGATCTATCCAAAATAGCAAAACCCCGGAAAAAAGACGTGGAGTACAGCAACTCCATACTAAGAGGAATAGCTGCTCTACTAGACTCTGCTGGAGTAAACTATGGATACCTCTACGAGGACGATATGTACAGTGGGATACTCCTACACGACATGGGGCTAGAACAAGACTTCGCTATACACGCGGGTAAAGTCTACAGCAAACTAAAAGAACATAATGCTTCTAAAGTAATTACAGTAGACCCTCACACTACATACGCCCTAACAAAACTGTACCCAGAATACATAGACAACTACAACCTCGAGGTAGTGAACTACCTTCAACTACTCCACGATAAAACCTTGGAAGGAGAACTAACATTCAAACAGGGCGAGAAGGGAGAAGTAGTCATACACGACCCATGTTACTATGCAAGATTCCTGGAAATACTGGATCCTCCACGGGCACTCTTGGAAGCAGCAGGCTATAAGGTATTGGAACCGAGGAGAACACGTAAAATGACCTACTGTTGCGGGGGACCGATAGAATCCCTAAGCCCAAGGCTAGCATTGAAAATAAGTGAAACCAGGGTAAAAGAACTACTAGAGAAATCTCCTAGAATAGTTACGCTGTGCCCTATATGCTATGCAAACCTATCCAGATCCACCCCTAATGACTCGACTATTAAGGACATAGCCATCTACCTAAGCGGTGCACTCCCCGGTGAACGGGAGAGGTGACCAGGTATAACAAACGCAGACAAAGTGCTTGAGAAAGTGATGGAAGACATAAGGAAGGCACTGGATAACCGTTCCTTCCAAGAAGGGGTAAGCAGAGCGGCACATAGTGCAGAAGTGAATGTCCCAAAAATACTCTCATCCAACCCCCACATAGTAGAGATGGCTAAGGAGGTAAAGAAGGCCAAAGAAAGAGTAATTGCAAACCTGGATTACTACATAGAACAAGCAGTTGAAAGCCTAAAAGCAGTACAGGCAAAACCATACTTAGCAAAGACACCGGAAGAGGCCAAGGAATACATACTAGGCATGGTCGGTTCAAGTAAAACAATAGTCCTCTCAAAAAGCATGGTAGCTGAGGAAATAGGGTTGCGAGGGTATTTAGAGGAGAACGGGAACGAGGTATGGGAGACTGATCTAGGCCAACTACTAGTCCAATTGGAGCATGGGAAACCCATGCATACCACAGCACCCGCAATACATTTGACAAGGGAACGGGTAGCAATACTACTCAGAGAAAAACTAGGAGCAGAGCTCTCTGAAAGCGATCCCCCTGAGAAAATGGTTCGATTCGTCCGAAGATTCCTCAGGGAAAAATTTACTAAAGCAAATGTAGGAATAAGTGGAGCCAATGCAATAGCAGCTGATACTGGAGCAATATTCCTAGTAGAAAATGAGGGAAACATAAAGCTAGTAACAGGGCTGCCTGAGAAGCATATTGTGGTAGCTGGAATAGAGAAAATTCTCCCAACAGCACTAGACGCGTTCAAAACAGTTCTCGTACAAGCAGCCTATGCGGGCCTATACCCTCCTACATATCTCAACATAATAGCAGGCCCAAGCAGCACGGCGGACATAGAACACACAAGGGTATACGGAGCTCACGGCCCACTGGAACTCCACGTAGTACTCATAGATAATGGAAGGAAGAAAGCTGCAGAACACCCGTTCCTAAAAGAACAACTCAGATGTATCAGATGCGGAAGATGCCAATACGAATGCCCGGTATGGAGGCATACTGCAAACTTATGGGGAGGGCCAGCATACGGTGGACCCATGGGAATAAACTGGACAGCAATAACTCTGAGTGAGGAGGTGGCTTCTGGTTTGGCGGTGTTATGCTTAAACTGTAGGAGGTGTAATGAGGTGTGTCCTGTTGAAATACCATTGTCTGATATAATTAGTAAGCTCAAAGTCGATTATTCTAAAAGGATAAAGTAAGCTTAGTATTGCTAGTAGTAGCAATGTTAACTCTGGATCCCAGGGTTAAAGTGTATTATTTGAAGGTTGGGTCAGACCTCTGGGCTCAGTCATCTGTAAATCAGAGCTTTTAACCCCAATCATCCCCGTTTGTAACGATTGTTAGAGTTTATAGAAGATAAATTGCACCTATTGCTACTACCTATGCACTATATCCCTACTGGAATCCAGGTGCCTCTCCACCTGTAGGAAATCACTAATATCATTGTGGTTTAGCTTTACGAACCTTTCCAAACTACCGACATCATACCATGACCCCGAGTAAATATAGCCCTTGACTTTCCTCGCATTACTTATAGACCAGGGGACAAGGTCCCCCATGATATCGAAGTTTGTTCCAAGCCCATCACTATAGGCTTCTACCACGAGGTTTCTTTCAATTACAACTATTCCAATAGTCACCTTCAAGGAAAGCCATGGTTTCTCAGTTAAACTAATGATGTTACCGTCTTCATCTGTTTCAGCTACACCTACAGGAACATTACCTGCCAGCTAAGACTACTGTCATATCAGCATTCTTCTCTCTATGATATCTTAATAGATCCGTCACGTTCACAGTGGCTAGTATATCACCATACCAGACAACAATAGTTGGGTCTGTTATTACACCAGTCAATACAGCTTTAGCAAGAGATCCTCCAGTATTCCTGTACTCGTCACTATCTACACTGTATTTAACATTCATTCCCAGCCATTTTCCATCTCTGAAATAGTTGTATATTTGCCTCCACTTGTATCCTACGAGGAGTACAGCCTTCCTTATATTATGCCTCCTCAGCCAGCTTAAAATATACTCTACAATAGGCTTCTCCTCGCCACCAACAGGTATCATAGGTTTTGAAACTATATCGGTAAAAGGCTTGAACCGCTTCCTCTCTCCACATGCTAGGATTGCTGCTGTAACATTATCCAATAATCATCGTCTAAGTAAAACATCTTTTAATTGTATTCATATTTATTGTATGATCAACAAATATATACGTTTTGTTATTTTAAACAGAAGATATAGATTTACCTATGAATAAGTTAACATTGCGATTGCTACTGGTTCCTGAAATAAAAGCAATTGGTTCCCATCGCCTCTTTATGTAGGCTAATCTGTAGCTGATAGAAAAGGTGTTCTAGTAGGTATTACTTCAGTATTACCGGTTAACGGCAATAACTCTGAGTGAGGAGGTGGCTTCTGGTTTGGCGGTGTTATGCTTAAACTGTAGGAGGTGTAATGAGGTGTGTCCTGTTGAAATACCATTGTCTGATATAATTACTTGAAGCAGTGCATATGCAACGGGGCGCGTGTTCCTGTTTTTCTTTTCTTAATGCATGGGGCTTAGTTCATCTGTTCCTGTGAACTTCGGTGTGATAGGGTTTTTATATGCCTCTAATACTATTAAACCTGAATATATGGTACAATTAAAAGAGGTAATTACCTCTAAAGGTGGTATAAATGAATCGTGGGATAGTTATCCTAGTCATAATACTAGTTGTATTGCTGGGAGGAATTGCATACACCTCTCTAGGAGGGGTAAATAAGCAAAACCCTACTGTTACAGTAGCTACAATACAATTCGGAATATCCACACTAGACCTCATTCAGTCAGGCACCGTTAAGCCAAGTGGAATAAATGTAAAGGTAATGCGTATACAGCTAGCTCCCGACGTTGCAACAGCCTTGCTTAAAGGTGATGCTCAAGTAGCTATTCTACCAGTGGATGTGGCAGCGAAATTATTCGAGACGGGGAAGAATATAACTGTTATTGCAGTTGACATGTACCAGAACCAAGCAATCCTAGTACCGGTGAATTCTACGTTTAAGGATCCAACAAACCTCAAAGGCAGAACGATTGCCTCTCCCATCGCTAGTGGAACATTTGCTATGTTCAAATCATATATGAAAGCAATATACAACATTACAGTCCTGAATCCGGGTCAAACAGGTGGTGGAATAAATGTTGTCAACACACCACCCGCCCAAACACTCGATGCAGTAATGAAAGGTGATGCTGACGCTGCTGTTGTATGGGAGCCTATAGTTTCTCAAGCACTAGCGACTGGTAAATTCAGGGTTCTAGCGTCATATATGGATCTATGGAGCAAACTAGGCTATAATGATAAGCCTGTTATGGTTGTGTGGGTCGCTAGAGGAGACTGGGTTAAGAATCACCCTGACCAGGTGGAGGAGCTTCTAGAGGCTAGGGAGGCGGCTGCATTATTATGGGTCAATAATAGGAATGCCACCATTTCCAGTTTAGAGAGAATCTATGGGTTAGATAGCAGGGTTCTAAACATCCTTTATAATAGAACGCAAATATGCACTGAAGAAAGGGTTACAACTCCATTACTGGATAGCATTAAGCAAGTGTTAAACCTAGCTGTTAACGGTGGTTACATTGAAACATCTGACATAGACTATGGGAGATTCGTATACATGCAAGGCTGGAAGTGAACTGGTGCGAGAATTGAATAGTAACATGAGAACCCTTTCCTCATACATCACTAATCTAATTTTAATCATTCTGGCTTGGAAATTACTTAGTTTAGCAACAGGAGATCTCCTCCCAAGCCCTGTAGAAACTATTACATGGATGTATAATAGTGAGACCTTAGCCAGCATAATCTACAATACTTTAATCACACTACGAAACTCTCTCGCAGGATTCTCAATAGCCTTATTCCTGGCTGTAATAACTGTTCTAGCCTCTAAAATACATGGTATATTAGAAGGCCTAGTCGAATCTCTCAACGTATATGTTCAAAGCATAAGTGCCCTGATATGGATACTGGTATTCCTAGTATTATTCGGTTTCAAAAGCCCGCTCCCTCCCATGCTAGTCACTACGGGAGTAGCCTACCCAATACTTCTCTCAAACCTAATCAGTGGGATAAAGACTGTTGATAGTAAAATAATAGACCTCTCAGAACTTCTAGGAGCATCCAAGATCCAGTTGTTCAAACACGTCTACATACCTGCGAGCGTTCCCTATACTATAGCAGGTAGTAGAGCAGCACTAGGGGCCTCACTTAGGATAAGCGTGGTAGCAGAAGCATTCGGGTCGAGTGGCGGAATAGGCTATAAGCTAACCTACTACTTCGATTTATACAACTACAAGGGAATGATGGCTTGGGCTCTATTCCTAGTAGTCCTGATGATCCTGTTAGATAAACTAGTCTTAGAGCCATTAGAGGACTGGAGTAAGAGGTGGCTACCATGACTAGGGTCATAGTCAATCAGTTATACAAGAATGTCAATGGCAAACGCATCCTCGAAGATATAAGCCTTACAGCCGTTAAAGGAGAAATCCTAGGCATAGTAGGGCCTAATGGTATTGGGAAAACAACTCTTCTTCGAGTCCTAGCAGGTATAGAGAAACCTACACGCGGGGCAGTGGTGATTGAAGGGAAAGTAGGACTTGTACCTCAGGATGACTTGCTTCTACCATGGAAAACACTCTACGATAACATAGCTATAGGCCTGCAATTCAAACATATACCTGGAGACGTGATAAGGAAGAAAATAAGAAATGTAGCAGATCTCCTCGATCTATACGACCACCTAAACAAATACCCAAAAGAGGCCAGCGGGGGGACAAGGAGGAAGACAGCTATAGCCCGTGCCCTGGTATTAGACTCTGATATCCTACTTCTAGACGAGCCCTATGCTGGATTAGATGTTTCAACAGTGCAGAATCTAGGTGATGTGCTGGTCGAATTGAAAGGTAAGGGTAAGACCCTCATTATAGTATCACACCAGTTATGGGAGCTAGCTACAATAGCCGATAGAGTGTTAATGATGAATGGTCCTCCTGGAAGAATTGTCAGCGAAGTAAGAATAAGTGGTCTCGATAGAGGGGAAAGAATATCACTACTAGTAAATGAGACCCAAATCTATAGCAAGCGGATATAGGGGCTCAGTTCGCTCGTGCATCACCACCAATCAGTGTCCGGGGTGCATCATAGCCCTAATCTATAACGTATACCCAGCAAGAGAATTAATATGATTTTTAGACAATGAGATCAATACATTCGTGCTCAACTAATCCTCCGAACATACTATGAAACAGATTAATTAGAACAAAAAATGTACCAAGAAAATCACAGATACCCTACATCCCTCAAAGGATTCGGTATTACCCATATCTCTCATAGAATTATGTAACAGCCACCTGAAGAATATGCTTGTCAGCTTAAACTATAGTTTCACCTGCATTAGATGTTCCAGTAGGTATTACTTTGGTATTACCGGGGTATAAGGGATTTCATTAATCCGGTATAAAGGTTGTTGTTGAGAGGTGGTTACTGTGAGTCTTATGACACTACAAGCCGCGGTTCAAACTCTAGGTGGAATAGGGTTTAACACACACGGCGTTGGGTACTATATGGTTCTAACAGGATTTGGTATACTTGCGGCAATCCTAGTGGGGGCGCTAGCAATAGGCCTTGTGAGGTTCGTTAAGAGAGTAGGGGACATGAGCCCTGGTCAGTTCATAATATTCATGGCAACAATAGCACTGGGATTGATAATCGTAGGTACACTTCTTCCAGCATAGCATTATTTACAGCGAACAATACCCCGCAAAACAGGAAAAGAATAATTTCTTCCTCGCCTCAAAGTACTCTACTGCATTTTTGAGATACATATGACTTCACGCTTCCATCCCTTATGAGGAAATGTTATACGGGTTACATGTAGATAGCAGATACCTAGCCATTATACCATAATCAACAGCCAGATGCTATCACAGATTCGATTATCTTTAAGGGGGATCTCTCGCTTAACCCTCCACCTCGCAGATGCCGATACCTATCAGTAACGAGGCAATAACAAGAACCAGCAGAGTCGACCTCGACTTGTATATACATTATAATAAAACGTCTAATATTACTGCAATAGTCAATATTAACCCAAGCAATAAATTCAGATTGAAAGCAACAGGAGTCATTTCCCCGTTATGCCTATATATAATATAGTGTTGAGAATAGATTATTACCGCAGATGCGATCGTGCCTATTATACCTATAATCCCCAAATGGTACTCTGGAATCGCGATCAAAAACAGTATCGTTGCAGATAAATGTGTTAAACGGCTAATCCATAGAGACATATTTTTACCCAGCCAAGCCGGGATACTGTGAAGTCCATGGCTCCTATCGAAACCTGCATCCTGAATACTGTATGGTATATCGAATCCAGCCACCCACAATGTAACTGCTATTAAATACGTCCAAGGCACACGTTGTAGTGTCCATATCAGAGGCGGATTAGACTCTGGGCATACTGCTACTGCTCCTCCGAATACAACAAACCCTAGGACCAAGCCCAGATGATAGTGAGCAAGCGGGCTATACCGTTTATGATGGGGGTAAGTTACGGCTAGTATCCAAAGTATAGGGCTCAGCATAAACGCGGTCTCATTCAACAGTATTGCAGAGGCGAAGTAAACTATGGATCCTAGGACAACCAAGAACCATGCATCTCCTAGCTTCATTATGCCTGATACTAGAGGCCTACTACTAGTTCTAGGATTCTCCTTATCAATATCCAAGTCTGCGATATTGTTATATGCCATTGAGGCTGTCCTAAGCCCTAGGACAGCTAGCCCTATCAATAGAGTATTCCATATGTCTAGCTTACTAGGACATGATAAAACCGCGCCAAGATAAGCGAAAGGAAGGCTGAACAAGGTATGCTCTATTCTGATCAACCGCATCATTAAATGTAGCCGGGAAGGTTGCTTAACTCTCCCAGGATCCCAGCCGTTCAAAGATGAGCCCTCACCCCCCTAGTAACTTGTCAGCCAACTGCCTCATAGCTGCCTCCACACTAGGATCCTGC
Source organism: Candidatus Tiamatella incendiivivens (assembly GCA_015522635.1). Taxonomy (NCBI): domain Archaea; kingdom Thermoproteati; phylum Thermoproteota; class Thermoprotei; order Acidilobales; family Acidilobaceae; genus Tiamatella (SeqCode); species Tiamatella incendiivivens (SeqCode). The sequence continues at coordinate 102,903 of WALW01000010.1, forward strand.
CTTACCTCTAGAGGCCACTCTGTCCCATCATTCTCCTCTGGCATCTTCCTGGTAGCATCTATCCCCAGCTTACTACCATATCCAGGTGTGGGCGTCGATGGATCCAGCTGATCCGTATGAGTATAGGGTTGTATAATTACATCCCTCTGAGGATTAACGTTGCTTGAGATAGCCCAGATAACCTGGTTAATATCATGCGGGTCAACGTCATGGTCCACTATAACTATTATCTTCGTTAGACTCGTCTGACCTAACCCCCAGAACGCGTTCATAACCTTCTTAGCGTGACCTGGATATCTCTTCCTTATAGAAACGATCACTAGTCCCTGGAAAACCCCGTGGAGTGGGAAGTTCACCTCGACTATCTCAGGTAGAAGAGTCTTCAATATAGGGAGGAACACTCTTTCTACACCCTTACCGATCCAAGCATCCTCCAACAGTGGCCTGCCAACTATAGTCCCAACAAAAACCGGGTTATTTCTAAACCATATCCTTTCAACAAGCATAACTGGGAACTTGCGAATAGGCTTATCATAGTACCCCCAGTGATCCCCAAACGGCCCCTCACAACTCTCTTTACCCTGCTCTATATAACCCTCTAAAACAACCTCGCTCCCGGAGGGAACAGGTATTCCACTAGGAAGATCATATAATGATATACCCTTACCAGCCATTAATCCCGCGAACAAGTATTTGTCAATAGGGTAGGGAACAGGCGCCACTCCGGTGAGCATAAAAGCCGGAGTCGATCCTATAACAACTGCTACAGGCATATCATTTTTAGTTTCAAGATAGTTCATCCTCCCCCTTTTATGAAGTTGCCAGTGCATGATGACCTCGTTCTGAGACTTAACCATAAGCCTGTAAACACCTATACCAGTACTACCAGTATTAGGGTCAACGGTAACGGTCTGTGCAAACGTGAGGTATCTCCCCCCATCTAAAGGCCAAGTCTTAAATGCTGGTAATTTATATAGATCTACCTTTTCTCCCTCAACAACGTTCTCATCAAACCTAGCATGACTGGTTTTCTTAGGTAAAAACTTGGAAGCATCAAACACACCTTTCAATACCCCTAATCTCTCGCCCAGAGAATAAGGCACTCGTCTCCAAGCATCGCCCACTAGTCTCCACCCAATATCCTCTAATCTATCTGTTTGAAGTGCCATTTTCACTCTATCCAGAGACCCGAAAAGGTTTCCTGCAACCCTCCAACCAGGATGCCCTTTAACCTCCTCGAAAAGTAGAGCTGGCCCATTCCTGAGCATAATCTGCCTCAACAACTCGGGTATCTCTAGAACAGGGCTTAGCTCGTTCTTAACTCTCAATAACCGGCCTTTCTCCTCGAGGTATTCAAGATACTCCCGTAGATCGTTGAACGCCAATACTCTACCACCAATCCAAGTGGCTAACAGTATCTGTAAGCCGGATTATTATCATTTGTTTATATCTATAATACTAATAAACCAATACTGGCTTTCAATTATACCCTGGTGGGATGAACGAGTAGTGGACCAGGAGAGAGCCAGCAACCTAGAGAAACAACGCAGGGAAATACTGGAATCCCCACAGCTTGGACGCCTCATCATAGCCCTGAGCATACCACTCTTCGTTTCAGGAAGCCTCCAAAGCCTCTACAGCATAATAGACACATTCTGGCTCTCCAGGCTAGGAAGCGCAGCCCTAGGCACACCCACAGCATCCTGGCCCTACCGTGGAATACTCATGAGCATAGGATTCGGCCTCGCAAGCAGCATCTCAGCCCTAACCGGCCAATACATAGGTGCAGGAGACTACCGTAAAGCCTCGAAAGTAGTAGGCTACGTCCTAGGCCTACTCATGCTAATAGGGATACCGGGCACAGTAATATTCTACCTGCTAAGAGGATACTATCTTGACCTCGCCCACATACCTTCAGACGTAAGCAAGCTAGCAAATATGTACATAGCGGTAACACTAGTCGGTGTAGTCTTCAACTACCTCTTCCTAACATTCAACTTCGCCCTTGGAGCAGCTGGAGACACTAAAACCCCGATGAAGATAAGTGTAGTATCAACCCTCCTAAACTTCGTCCTGGACCCAATAATGATCTTCACACTCAGGATGGGAGTGTTTGGAGCAGCACTCGCCACAGTGTTATCAGCAATGCTATCAGGCATCTACTCTATATATAGCCTAGCGACAGGCCGACATGGCTACAAAATAACTCCCCGGGATCTAGTAGCCGATAAGTACCACCTAAACCTCATAATGAAAGTATCACTACCCCCCACAGCACAACGACTACTAACAACACTAGGATTCCTAGTAATGATGGGAATAGTAGGAGGACTAGGAACCCCCATCCTAGCCGCGTACAGTATAGGCCAGGTAGTACTAAGCCTAGACCACGTAATAGTATTCCCACTAATACGGAGCACAAGCATAGTAATAGCCCAAACACTAGGAGCAAACCTCCTCGAAAGAGCCCGTCGGGCAGCCCTAACCGGCCTAGGAATAATGACACTACTAGTCTCAATCTACATAGGGGCACTCCTAATAGGAAAAGACTTATTCATAGAAGTATTCACAAGCGACCCGCAAGTAGCAAGAGCAAGCCACAACATGCTCCTAATATTCGGGCCAAGCGTACTAGGATTCGACATACTAATGATAGCAGGAGGAATAGCCCGCGCATCAGGACACACACTAGGAATAAGCATACTCGGCACAATAAGGCTATGGCTGATAAGAGTACCAGCATCATACCTTCTAGCATACCCTCTAGGAATGAAAGACATAGGACTATGGACAGGAATGTCAGCCTCAAACGCGATAACAGGGATCATAGCACTAGCATGGATACTCAGTAGAAGATGGCTCAAACCAATAATAAAAACACCACAAGACAAAACAAGTAAAATGGGCCCGTAGCCTAGCCAGGATAGGGCACCGGCCTTCGGAGCCGGGGGTCCCGGGTTCAAATCCCGGCGGGCCCGCCACTTAAGTATCCCATATATAAACTTTTCCCTCTTTCAGGATAAAGCTCTGGCTTCCAGGTCAGAACAATAACTAAGTTCGTCTTTATTTAATGCTTGATAACCCCGGCTGATTGTCTTGGAGGCTTAAGAGACTACCTTTAGCCAAGGAACTCTCTTAAAATCTTCATCGAAGGTTATGATAGTGTCTATATTATTGTACTTACATGTTAAGGCTATGATTGTGTCGCTTGGCAGAAGTTTTAGTTGGCTGGCGGCTTCTATCATGCCTTGGTATTCTACGTCCTCTACTAGTACTTTGACTTCAAGGTCTTCCAGCAATTCCCTTATACCATTGACTATGAGCTTGGGATATCCTTTGGTTGTTATTAGTTTCCTTAGGCTGTATGGCCCCCTTAGTTCTCTAAGGGTTTGATAGTACTTTCTTGCAGATATATAGAGTAGTTCGTTCACTACGGTTAGACTTGTATGGAATTTGTTCTCTTCATATTCTTCTAACAGCTTCCGGGCTTTGCTGGTAAGGCTTGTCTCGAACAGTATGTTGTAGAATATATTGGTGTCGATAAAGACTTGGTTCACTGTGCTTGGGCCTCCTCCTCATACTTCTTAAGCTCCTCTACAGCGGCTTTGCCAAATAATCCAACATATTTGTCGAGTATTTCACTAACTCTGTGCTTGCGTATGAAGACTACTAGCTCCTCTCCCTCCTGGAGCTCAACCGGCTCCAAAGGTTTCAACACGCCTTTTTCATATCTAACTCGTATAATGTTGGACACTTCCTAGCCCCAAGTATATGTTTTGGGCGTCGAGGCAATTAGCCTTTCCTGTGAGGCTGGATGTTTCCATATTATCAGCAATGATATTCCTAAGGGGATAACCGTTTGCGAAGAGTGTTTCCATTCTTGGGTTACTTCTGGAAACGTTTTTGATAAGTCTTGGGCCTTTGGAGCTGGGGGTCCCGGGTTAGAATCCCGGCGGGCCCGCTACAAACTTCCTAAAACGTTGGCGCTGTAATGATTGAGATGATTATTTTATTTTATAACGAATATTGATTATGATATTAATTCGTTCATGAAGGTCTTATAATCTTCATCGTTTAATAAGTAGTAGGCCTCAACATCAGATTTTAAGGCGTTTTCTTTCATGGTTCTATCGCTAGTGACGAGGGCGGCGTCTACATGCTTGGTTGCCGCTATGTAGTATGCGTCAACTGCTCTACAACCGGTAAGCAGGGCTATTTCTGATGCCTTGTCATGAATGAGTTCTTCATCCATTACATTGACGTGTCCGAGCACTATGTCTAATATCTCTAGAACTTCCTTAGGATTAATCCTTCTCACAAGTACAGCTCGAAGTTCTACTTCAAACAAGAAAGGTTCATGAACCGGTAAGCCTAGGTTGGACAGTTTGTCGAGAACAGCCCTTGCTCTTTCATGTCTCCCTGGATTCTCCGGGTAGAGGAAGTAATAGTCAGCAAAGACACTAGTATCCACCACGACAGCGTGGATGGATTTCAATCCAATAACTACCTCCTTTCCATCACAAACTCTTTAACCACGTCACGGTCAACCTTGAACAGATATCTACCACTTTCCTTCTGGAACCCTCTAAAACTCCTTCGAATAATCATTACCTCTAACTCCTCCCCCTCCCTAAACTCGACATAATCAATAGGCCTAAACACTCCCTTCTCGTATCTAACCCTGATTACCTTGGACAATTCCCTAGACACCCAAGATTATTATAACACTTCAATCCAATATACCTTTACTAATCTAAGTGTTTCCAGACTATCAAAATAGATATCCTTAGCAGATAATCATCTTTGCACTATGCTTCCAGTTAATGGTTTCTGCTGGAAACATTCTTTATATGTCCTCGGCCTTTGGAGCTGGGGGTCCCGGGTTAGAATCCCGGCGGGCCTACCACCTAACCGGTTTTAATATGTTATGTATGGTTCCTTGTTTAGTTTGGAATAGCCTACCCGAGTCTTTAGAGGGGTTTTCTAGGGTTATGCTGCGTAGAAGGATTACGTTAATTCCTAGTGTTTCTGCATGCTTGGTCATTGGCCCATCGTCTGTTATGAGGAGTGTTTTTTCTGTCTTGGGCTAGGGCTATTATGTATGCGTCGAATCCTGAGCAGCCTGTTTCTAGTGCTACTTGTAGTGCAGTGTCTCGGTATTCCTCTTCTCCGACGATAGTGTAATTCTCAGTAGTTCTAAGTGATTCTACCACCTTTTCTGCTAGTTCCCAGTTTGCAAGCCTTGAAATTACTGCCACAACCTTCACTAGTACTGGGAACGGTATTAGCACAATAGTTTGGTGAGATTCTAGCGTTTTTATCAAGACCTTAGCTTTCCGGTGTGTTTCCAATTCCCTCTTATAAACTTCACCAGGTAGCCAATGGACCGGTCTTATGACAGATTTAACGATAACGCTAGAATCTAATACCACCTCTTCTAACGCTCACGGGCCTCCCTCAACGCCTTATCCGCATCATCATTGGCTTCCACACTTACCTTTTCCACCAGCTCTGGGAACTTTTCTGGAAGTAACAGGATTCTGATTTCCTCTCCTTCCTTCAGTTCAAGCGGTTCTAGCGGCTTTAATGAACCATTCTCATACTTAACTCTTATGACTTTAGACAAACCCAAACACCACTCAAGAATACTATAGTCTCCAAGAGCAACTAGCCTTTTCTTTATTATGTTTCCAGGCTATCATTACGGATTTCCATGGCTGATAATCACAGCAGATAATAGTAGCGCTTAAGGGATTACCTCTAGCCAGGGCACTCGCTTGAAGTCCTGGTCAAAGGTTAGAATTGTGTCAATGTCGTATAGCCTGGCGGTTATTGCTATCAAAGCGTCTCCGGGGAGAAGGTTGTAGTTTTTCATGGTTTCCAGGAGTTCTTTAAGATTTCCCTTATCCTCTAGGACAAGTATTCCCAGTCCTTCTATTAGTTCTTCGACATCATTTATAGCGTCAGCGAATCTTTCAATGCCATGTTTTCTTATATAGTCCCGCAACTGATCTAGCCTCTTAATTTCTAGCTTTCTCAGTGCATCTAGCCTTATGAAGGTGAAGATAGCCTCGTCAACTATTCTGAGGGTTATTGCTAGGTCCTCCTTCTCTACTAATATCTTTTTTGTCTTAGAGGCATAAGGCTCGACCCGGTGAAGATAGTATACGAGGGCATTCGTGTCCACAAGTATCACTGAGCCTCGGCCTCCAGCATAAACTCATCAAGAAGCTTCTTCGGTGCCGAACCCCGTTTTCCATAGAACTTTTCAACGATTCTCTTCCTATCTTCAAGTCTTTCTATCTTAACTAGAACCTCTTCACCCTCCCTAAGTTGAACAGGTTCTAAGAGCCTTAGTATCCCTTTCTCATATTTCGCCTTAATCATTCTAGACAACCTAAGCACCTCACCTTGTTTTATATATACTCAATCCAATATGCTTTTACTGGTCTAGGTGTTCCCAGATTATCTGTGCTGATATTCTTGGCGATATTCATCGTTGAAGAGTGTTTCCAATTAATGGTTTCGCTGGAAATATTGTTTATAAGCCTCAGCCATTCGGAGCCTAGTGTCCCGGGGCTCTCTGATCCCTGCGGGACCGCCACCCAAACATACCTCATGGGACGTCTTCTAGTCTAGACTGATAGTATTGTCTGATAATCCCGTGTAATTATGGGATTACCTCTAGCCATGGCACCCGCTTAAAGTCTTCATCGAATGATGCTAGTGTTTTTACATTGTTATGTTTGCAGGTTATCGTTATTTGTGCGTCGTTTGGTGCTAACTTGTAATGCTTGATTGCCTCTACCAGTTCAGATGAGTTCTGGTAGTCTAATATTATTGTTACTCTGAAATCTTTGATGAAATTATTAACCGTATTTATGGCCTCTTCGGGGAATCCATATTTTGCTATGTATCTCTTAAAAGAGTATTTCCCTTTAACGCCATATTTAATCTTGGCGGCTTTGGAGCCTACGGTATATAGTAACTCGTTATACACTATCATAGGAATGGCAATGCCCTTGATTACACTTTCACGTATAACACTCTCCGCCAACCCAGTCAGCTCGGTTTCATAAAGAAAGTTGTAGATAATATTGGTGTCAAGGCATATCACTGGGTTTGAGCCTCCTCCTCAAGCTCCCTGAACTCCTCTATGGATGACTTTCCGAGGACCCCCCTATACTTCCTGATTAATCCGTCAATATCCTCCTCCACAACAACCCTATACTCCTTGCCCTCCTCAAGATCGACGCGACCTAACGGTTTCAGCACCCCCTTCTCATATACAACCTTGATAACTCTAGACATCTTCTCCTCCCATTAATCTAATATTGTTATTGAAGCAATTAGCCTTTCCCTAACCGATTGTTTCCAGGTTATCATATGTTGATAATCATCTTTGCATATTCTTTCCAATTATTCGTTTGTTTTGGAAGTGTGATTTATAAGTCTCAGGTCTTTAGAGCCGGGGGGGTTCCGGGTTCAAACCCGCAGTGGGCCTGCTACACTTAGAATTGTATTTAGAGCAAGAAATAACGGTTATTGTAATTAGCTTAAAATGTCTTAAAGGTTAGAGTGTAAATGGGGAACTATGTTGCCTGTTGAGTTTTCAATTAAATACGATCGGTTGAGTGATATTTTGTATATTAAGCTCAGAGATGATAAGGTCGTTGACTCTGACGAGGTAGAGCCAGGTGTTATAGTGGATTATAATGAGAAGGGAGAGATCATTGGTATAGAGGTTCTATGGTTCTCCCGGAGGAAGCTGGACCTTTCAAAGCTAATCCTGAGTGGGCCGGAAGCCTTGGTGGCTGAAGTGTGATAATACACTATACCCCATATGTCTTGGAGCTGATGAAGTAATGCGGTGTTGAGAGGGAGCTCATCTATTAATGCTTCCATTAAGGCATCATTGTATTCTAGGTTCAGCAATTATGGAGCAAATGGTCATTATTGGCTTCAAGAATCTATGTAGAGAATAAATATTCTACTAAGCATGGTAAGCTCGAATACTTGGTAAGTATCAGAGAAAGAAAAATTAGTCGTTTTTCTTGGTAAAGTAGTTACTGTATTTGACTCTTATCATTTTCTTATTGAACTTCCCTGTGCTTGTCTTAGGTATTTCATTTGCAACGAATATTCTGTCTGGTATTTGCCATTTCGCGAATCTCTTTGAGAGGTGTTCCTTTAGCTCTTTTTCTATTTCATCAACGTTCACGTTTCTGTATTCCTCTCTAAGGACGACAAGAGCTATCGGTCTCTCCTCCCATCTCGGATGGGGTACTCCTACTACGGACGCCTCTAATACAGCGGGATGCGCCATCAAATGGTTTTCTAGGTCAATGCTTGATATCCATTCTCCTCCACTTTTTATAAGGTCTTTTAGTCTATCTACTATTTTCACGTAACCGTTCTCATCTATTACTCCGGCATCCCCGGACTTCCACCAGGAGTCAATGAATGATTTCTGGGTTCTCTCGTCATTATAGTATTGGGTTGCCACCCATGGCCCCTTCATCCATAATTCTCCAATGCTCTTCCCATCCCATGGGAGGCCTCTTCCTGTAGGATCTACGATTCTTACTTCTACGCCGAACACGGGTAAACCTTGCTTCCTCGCGTTTTCTATCTGGTCTTCCTCGCTGAGTTGTAGGATCTTTTTCTTGGGCAGATTAGCTGTTACCAACGGGCCTGTCTCCGTTGCTCCATACGCGTGGATTATGTTTATTCCAAACTCCTTTAGTTGCATCATTAGAGCTAATGGCGGCTCGGATGCTCCTGACACGAATCTTAGGTTTTTCAGCTTGGGTTTCGTTTTCATTTTCCTGAAAACCTCTAACATAGGAATTAGTATTGCTGGTGCCCCGGCTGCAGCTGTAACACCCTCGTTTATTAGGATATTAGCCAAGCTTTCTGGAGAGTATCTTCCCGGTAAAACGATTTTCGAACCCATCATAGTTGCAGCTATATGGACGCCCCATCCATTAGCGTGGAATAATGGAACTATTGCGGCGAAAGCATCATCTGGTTTAAAATTCAATACGCCGTTGATAGCCCATGCATGCAGTATTAGACTCCTATGGGAGTAGTATACTCCCTTGGGTTTACCTGTAGTTCCAGAGGTGTAGCAAGCTGTTGCCGATGATTTCTCATCGATCTCCTCGTAATCTATTTTGGGAGAGCTGTTCTTTACCAGGTCTTCGTAGTTGTATATGTTGTTATTAATGTCGATATTTAGCTTAGAGGGATCATCGCTCATAATTACCGTGAAATCCAGGTCATTGTTCTCTATTAGAGCATTACCTAGTTCGACAAGGCTTTCATCGACAAATATTCCTTTCGCTTTCGAGTGCTTAACTATATAGTCCAGGTCACTTATGTGGAGCCTTTGGTTTAGTTGAAGCAACACTGCGCCCAAACTTGTTATTGAGAAATAGGATTCATAGTACCTATGGTCATTCCACCCTAAAACAGCTACTCTATCCCCCGGCTTTACTCCCAAGTCCCTTAATGCATTTGACATCCGCTTAATTCTCTCATACACCTCTCTATAATTCATTCTGTGTACCTTTCCGCCTTGCAAGTTTCTATATGAGACAACCTCTGTATCATAGTGGATTTTAGCAGCGTAATCTATGGCTTTCCATAGATTCAGCTGATATGAATCGTTCATAGTGGAAGGAAAACCTTTAATCATAGGAGTTACCCCAGTTTACCTATATGTTTATAGTTTCTATCTAATCGATTATATAAACACTTATATTCAAACATGTTATATTTACGATAATACAATCATTACTATGCATTTATTGTTAATAAAAATGTCTTCAATTGTGAACGTTGCCCCTTTACGCTGGAAAGCCCTAAAAAATTCTATGGTTTCATTCTCAAACGTATATTTGTTAGCTCTGTACGTCTTTTACTTATTTCTTTATGGATGAAATTCTCCCAGCCAGTGCTTTTGCTATAACAAGCTTTTGTATTTCATTGGTTCCATCGCCTATTTCTACGCCTTTTATGTCTCTATAGTATCTTTCAATGTTGCTCTCTTTGCTGTAGCCGAATGCTCCTTGAACCTGCATTGCTAGCCTGACTAGATCAACACCCCACATGGCTGTTGAGTACTTGGCTATCGACGACCACATAGGGTAGTCCGTTTCATCGTTATCTATTTTCTGTGCAGCATTGTAAATCAACAATCGGGAGGCCTCTAATTTGACTTTCATATCTGCAATCATGCTCTGCACCATTTCGTGTTCTATTATTGGTTTACCCATACTCTCTCTCATCTTTGCGTAGCTCAGGGATTCATCGAATGCAGCTTGCATTATACCCAGACCTATGGCGGCAGTTACAACTCTACCTTCATTGATTCCATCTATCACTATTTTAAAACCATTATTCAATCTACCTACCAAGTTCTCCCTAGGCACTCTACACTCATTGAAAAGGAGCTCGCTACTCCCGCTTCCACGGATCCCCATCAACTCTATCTTGCTCATCTCAATACAATCATCTTTGTCAACAACAAATATCGATATACCTTTATGCCTATCCTCTTGTCTACCTGTCCTCGCGGCAACCAAGAAGAAATCCGCATACACTGAATTCGTAACCCATGTCTTCCTACCATTTATAATATAATCCCCACCATCCTCCTCCGCTCTTGTTATTATACTCGCAGCATCCGACCCGCAGCAGGGTTCGCTAAGTGCAAACGCCCCTATTTTACCCTTAGAAAGCCTGGTCAAGTACTCCTCCCTGAGATCATCACTTGAATAATGGACTAATGAGTATGGAACCATAGTACCGGAAATAGCTGAAATAGCTGCAATAGCCCCCGACGCCCGGGCAAGCTCTTCAACCACTACAACAGACTCTAGAGTCGACAGGCCAGGCCCACCATACTCCTCAGGCACTCTTAAAGCGAAATACCCCATATCAGCAACCTGACTCAAAATATCCTCGCTGATATAGTTCGCAGCATCAATTTTCCTAGCAACCGGTAACAATACCTCCTCAGAGAATTTCCTAACAGAACGCCTTAACAATTCGATATCCAGCTTTCCGCTCAAGATAATGCACCGACTACAAGTTGGAATAGGGTACTAGAATTTATATAGTTAACCAAAATATACAACAATAAATAAACATTCCTATCAATTAACAGTAATATAAACAATGAACTCCTTATAAGTAAGACGTATTCATAAATTAAACTCTTATACTTTAGATGACTCTCAGCCCAATCGTGAAGAATTACACGGATATTTACTTGATTATTCCAAAGTTTCTCTGTGCATCAGTTATGCTCCATATCTCTATGAGATAGCTGTTCTTTTTGTGATCAGTGTTGCTTTCCCTTTAAGACATGTTGCTACGTGATATGTATCAGCATATTCTGTCTCTGGCATGTAAGGTTTTACTACCTCTAGATCCCCTTTTCCAGGGTTGATTATTGTTACTTTCCCTCTTATTAGGTGGTACAGGATTTCCGCTTGCTCTTTCACAGAAGGTACCGCTGAGGCGAGCCTTTCAAACTATTTTCTGTACTCATACAGGGGTATATCATCGGCGATAAGCTCTACTTCTGGGTCTAATAGCAGTTTCTGGAGGAGTCTCGTGGTACCAGTATAGCCGGACTTGAAGGTAGCTATGAACACGTTAGTGTCAATCATGAATCTTCTCCTTTCCAAGCTTGTTGGCCTCTTCCTCCACCTCTTGACCTAGTTTATCCAAGTCTATTCCATGCTTTGCCACTTCCTCGGCAATCTCGCGGGCAAGTTTCTCCACATCAATTCTCTTCAAGACCAGAATGTTGTCCCGAAGCTCTAGAATAATGAACGTATCCCCTTTCTTTAGCTGGAGCTTATTCCTAAGCCTACTAGGGATAATTATTCTCCCTCTATCATCAACAACTACAACACTCAACCCATATTACCTATATCACCCATTTATCCCACAACCTAATAAATACTCGCATACCATAAGTCTTGAAACACATGTTTCAAGACTATCGAAATAGATTTCATAGCTCATAATTATATTCACAAAAAACCATTCCCCTGTAGAACCTAATCTCCACGTCTTTAGATTTTCAGAGTAATAGGTTCCCGGGTTCAAATCCACGGTATGTCCACGGTATTCATGGAGACTACTTATATGCTATTCATTGGGATATTCTGTTTTATCGCAGTAACGGCTAATTAGCCTGTGTACGAGACTCTCTAGATTGGAGGGTAATTTAGGATAGATTAGGTAGCTTGCTAGATCTTTGCAACGCCTGTTTATCCACTCGTATTTGCCTCTGTTCTCGGCTTCAGATAGTTCTATGTTTAGAGCCTCTAAGTGAGCTTGATAAGTGTAAGGGTATGCTCGCATTAGGACATTTTGTGGTATTTTATAATCCATCTTTTTCAAGAAGCATATCTCCGCTACATCATGCAGAACGAGTTTATCGTTCAATATATCGCTTAACCGTGTAGCGTCATCTTCGTAGCTTGGACCCTCAAGGTATGCTAGTAGCTCTTGGAAAGAAACATTACATTCAACACCGTGTCGTCGTAAAATTTCCAAGACATCAGCTAATCTCAGTTGCAATACTTAGCTCACCTTTAGATCCACTGGTTAACGCTGAGAACTCTCTTTATAACCCTATGGACTTCAGAGCTGAAATACTTGAAGAACTTGCTGTGGGCGATAATATGCCTCAGGATAGAAGCGTAGTTGTCCGAGAAGCCGGTAGAGGAGATTTAGAGGAATTCATAGATCTCTATGCTGAGTTTTACAGCGATCTACGTCTCAGGCAGGGGTTAAAGCAACATAGCAGGGAGAAATACCGTGGTGATGTGGAAAAATATCTTTCTAGGGATAAGGTGTTCTTAGCTGAGACTGATAGAGGTGAGGCTATAGGCTTCATACGGGTCTCTGAGCGTGAGGGTTGCTACTGGATTGAGGAGCTCTACGTAAAACCCATGTACCGCGGAAAGGGTGTTGGGAGGAGGCTTGTAGAGAAAGCAGAGAATTACATCAAGGAACGTGATTCCCATGTCTACATAATGGTTCTCCCCCAAGACAGGAGAGCTATGAGCTTCTGGCTCCACCATAGCTACTCGCTCCTCAACACGGTTGAGTTGGCGAAGAGCCTTAAAGGAGACAAGGGGGAGACAAGGCCAGTTCCACTCATGGATAGTATACTAGAAATGTACCGATGGGCAAAGGAAGACTATACACCTCTAGAGAAGAAGTACCTGGAGTTAGTGGAGGAGTTCCAGAGAAAAGGCGGAGGAGGAAAGGAACTACTTGAAATCTTTGTTAAGGCACTAGAGCAGTATCTCTCAAAGGCATAGGCAAAACAGTGGAGTCAAGACGGTATCACCATATAAAACTGGTTGACTAGCACTGGTACGCAGTGTGTGGTTCTAAGGATATGTTACTATGCCGCGTTTCACAGCAATTCCAGAAAGCTTTCCGTCGAACGTGGATAAAGCCGCTCCTATAGATTTAGCTAGTTGTATGTAGATGGCATCATATACTGTAACGTCCTCTTCTAACGCAAGTCTAAAAGCATCCCCCGCTACCCCGGTTGAAGAATATACTTTTAGTGTACTCCATATTTTCAGGAGATCCCCCGCACTATCAATCGCCTTGTCCAAGTCTAGGTCTCCAATTTTTAGAGCATGCCTCCATACCGCATTCAAGGCCTCAGGAAGCGCCAAGTCTACAGTTACCAAGGTCTCCCCACTACTAGCCCATGAGCGTGCTAGCTCACGAGCTTTCTCCGAGCCTTTCTCCTCTAGTACAAGCTTCACAAGGAAGGATGCATCCAGTACAATCAACGCTCCTCCCTTGACTCCCTAATAAGATCTACCGAGTCCACCCTAGTCCTCCTCTTCCCTGCTTTCTTCTCGATATTATCCAGAGTCTCGAGGAACTCGAGAACCTTGACACGATCCTCGAGAAACCTTCTAACCTCCCCACTCCAATCCACGGGATACTTCTTCATTTTCTCCTTAAGCTCTTTCGAAACTCTTACCGATATTACGTCTGACAATATGTATACACCAAGTAATCATTATTGTATACATAAGTTTTATGTATTACCTTTAAAAAGCTATGTACGAAATATTACGTATGAAATTATCTAACTGTAACTATTCGACGTAAGCGGAAAACGGATTTACCGTGTATTCAGGAAGACCGAGCTAGAGTTTGGAGGTTTATGAGTTTACAGAAAGCTTATAAATATCCTAAGATAACTGCGAACTCTGTGAAGAGTGATGCCAAAATCCATGCCTCTTCTAACTACACTAATCCTGACCGCGCTTCTGATTTCCGTTATCTCTAGTGCTTTTGTGAACGTGAATGCTCAACAGAATGGGAACAGGATAGAGCATGTGGTTATTATAGTTAAGGAAAATCATTCTTTCGATAATTACTTCGGTGCTTTCGGCCATGGAGCAGACGGGGATCCATCTTTAGCAGTATACAACGGGATCTATGTGAATGAGTCCGTAATCCCTAACCTCTGGCACCTTGCGGAAGGGTATGTGTTATGCGACCATATGTATACCTCTAGCCCGGACATGTCTTTCCCCAATCACTTCTACCTCATAGCAGCGTGGACCCCCTATCCACATGCTCCGGAGGGCGTGCATAACTGGAGTACTGCTGGTTACTGGCCGAGCAGGTTAACACTCCCCGATCTTCTTAACGCTAGGGGGCTGAGCTGGAGAGTGTATTCCTGGGGTAAGTACGGGCCTTACTTCCCTTTGGTAATGACGCATGCTAGGGGCATAATTAAGGGCCACTGGTTCCCTGCTTCACAATTTATTAGCGATGTAGAAAACGGGATGTTGGCAAATGTGACATGGGTCACGGATACAGACAGTATAACAGATCACCCACCGCATAACATCACAGAAGCAGATGAATTAACTGGAGAGGAAGTCAGGGCGGTCATGGACTCGCCTTACTGGAAATCAACCGTCATATTCATCGTAGAGGACGATTGGGGGCACTTCAAGGATCACTTGAACATAGATGTACCCGAATACCATGACGGTATAATCCAGGAATGGCGTAGGGTGCCGTGCATAATAGTCTCACCTTTCGTGAAGAAGGGCTACATAGACCATGAATTCCATGAATTCACAAGCATCGTTAAGTTCGTTGAGACTGTGTTCGGTTTACCGTCAATAAACCAGAGGGATTTCCTGTCAGACTATTTCTTGGAGGCATTTAATGAGTCATCCACCACATTACCTGGTCCTCCAAGGTTCTTCCTCCAAGACTTCTGGACAGGTAAGAACATTACCGAACTATTAAATAGTTGGATAAACATTAGCGTAACACAGACTATTACACAGCCAATCACAGAGACTAAGACCCAAACATCAACAACTACAGTAACCCCCTTCAAGACCTTGACCACCACACTAACACAGACCTCACCCACTGTGACAACAGAGACGGAAACGATCACGCAAAGGGCGGGAGGAATCTCTACAGATGCTTTCGTGATCACAGTTGGAACGCTATCGGCAATAATCATTATAGTCTCAGCACTCGCAAGCAAAAAGGGAGCAGATTAAAATAGGATTTTTAAGACCAATCTGTTTTTCTCACATTTAATAAGTACACTAAAACAATCAGGAAGGAACATACGGATTCTATGTTGGATCATCTCCAGGTTTTTATACCTTACTTGGCTGATGGATTTTTAGAGAGGAGGTTTTTGCTCCAAAAAATAAAAACCAGTGTAAAACTAGAGTTCAAATATCTTGGTAGAGTAAAAAAGCCGCTAATTTACTTTATATTGTTTACAGTCCTCGTTGTTCTACTGCAGAGATACCTAATTCTCCCCATACTCCCCAGTACAATACATGGGGGCGTATACTGGGAGATTGCTCTCCTAATCTTCACAAATAATACTCTAGCATATCTACTCATCGCCTATGGAACCTACATTATATTCTACGAAGCACCCCTCATATCGAGGGAGAGATGCCGCCAGGTAAGATTGCCTGACTGTAAGATATGGATGAGTATAATAGACTCCTGGAAGACTAGGCTGATCCTCACATTAATCTTTATACCAATACTCCTAGTATTGATGTTGTATACATCGCTTAGAATAGAGTCCTCCATATTCCATGTAAATGTCGAGCTGAAGAATGTCCTATTATGGGGAGTCTACAAAATATATGGTATCTTCGAGTTATCGGGGGAAACAATGGCACTGTTATCCCAGGTGCCGGGCAAGCGGAATCATAGAGCGATCCTTTTCACACTAGGACTGGTATTGTTACTTGTGGGAGCACTCATAGAGTCTAGACTAATAATAGGAGGATAACCATAATATCTCTACTCGCGGGTTTAATTGAGAAAAAATAACTGTTATTTTAATAATAATTACACTAGCGTGGTATAACTTGAAGAAACAAGCGATTATAGCTTTAACTATGTTATTCATTATGAGCTTGACTCTGGCTACCCAAGCTTACTCCTCACCGCAAAACAAGACGGTTACCGTGAAGTATGTTGAGAAAATAACGTATTCATGCCTAGGCGGGACAAGGATGTGCCCGAAAGTATATGGCCTACGAGTCAACCACACAGTGACAGTGTATGTAGAATACTATGTAAACATGACGACACTCTCGCCTACTGGCACGGTTGCCGCGAGACTAGTCGTCAACGGCACCCGCTCCTACAACCCTGTATATCTCCACCTAATCGGTAGAGGGATGATTGAGAATAAGGGATACGCATCTACATATTATGCGGACATAACCCCCGAGGACTTCGGTTATACCAACTCTACATATCTAGCAGTGGATCCTCCAATAGCAATAGACTTCCACCCAGAGCCCAGTGAAATCGTGGGTGGCTTCTACATAGCTAGAATAGGCGAACCATACACACACCCTAATCTATCGAATGCCAACTTGAAATATTTCGAACTCTACTATGACCCGGATACAGGGTTATTCATAGGAGGAAAACTCCATTTCATCGACACGGAGATAGTGAATATGAATGGATACCCGATTATATGGGGTTTCTACGATGTCTACGCAGAGATATACCCTCCAAACACTCAGCCACCCTGGATAACAATAGGCCAGCAAACAACGCAGTACAACACAACAAGTCCTCCAATAAACATGTCAACTCCCTCCTATACACCTACACCCAAGTGCCCTGGGAACTGGATGACTGTGGCGGCGATTGGATTGGTAGAAGCACTGGTTTTCGCTGCAGTGATAGTCTTTTACTGTAGATCAAGGAGATCCTAAAAGGGATCTAGAAATCCACTCCATGATTATTAAACCGGCAACCGAAAACTACTCTTGACCGGCCGGTAGGTGTTGTGGTTTGCCTAAACGTTATAAGCACATAGGCATAGTAGCTGTAAGTTCTCCCGGAGCAGCATTATGCTATCAAACAATCTGTACAGAATTCGAGAGAATAACTGGAAATAGGTATGAGCACCCGGAGGCAAGCATGCACTCATTATCATTCAAAGACTATATGGACAGAATAGAATCGGGCGACTGGAAGGGAGTCGCAGATCTCCTAGTTGTCTCCTCGGAGAAACTAGCCGCTATCGGAGCCGACTTCGCAATATGCCCAGATAACACTGTACATATAGCATTCGATGAAGTCGTAAAAAGATCACCGATACCTTGGATGCATATAGCTGAGGAAGTAGCCAAGGAAGCCAGGGAAAGAGAGTTCAATAAACTAGTTATACTAGGCACAAAGTTCCTTACGGAATCAGGTGTTTACCCCTCCAGGCTGAAGAAGTATGGCATAGACTGGATTATACCGGATAGCCAGCAGAGGAGAGTTATTAATGACATAATTTTCAACGAGTTAGTCTACGGTGTAGTCAGACAGGAATCTAAGAGCAAGCTCGTCGCCATAATAAAGTATTTAGCTGGAAGAGAAGGAGGTGACGCTGTGGTATTGGGGTGCACTGAGCTACCTTTAATTCTAGATGATAAGGTATCGCCTATACCTGTACTGGATTCTACGAGGATACTAGCTAGGAGAGCGCTCAGGGAAGCCGTTAGACACTGATTCTAATGAATCATGGAAACGATCTTATCTAAAACAATAACCGGTATCATGAAAACACCCATTGCAGCTGTAAGCACGAACATTAAAGGTGCCTGGGCTACATACTCAAGCCTAGATGGTATACTAGCAGTGTAACCATTGATAATCTCCACATAAAGGTTATAGTTATATGCGGCTACAACCACTCCTATTGTAAAGCTTAAGGCACTAGGTATAACGCCTCTACGCTTATAGAGAGCTATGAAAACCAAGGGATAAAGTATCAGCTATCCACTAAAACTATGAAGCATTGATTCAACTGCTGCTTCCGTACCATAGGGGGCATTGAACTGTGAAGCAATATAAGAACCCAGCAGAGAAATAGCCAGTGCAGTAACATAAATTAGATGCACATACGAGTTCTTCAAAACCTCCCTCCCTATAACATATTAGTTATACACATTACCGTTTTTTCGTTTTCCATGCGCAAACAGGCTCTCAGAGTCAAAGCTTCTTATAAGCTGAGATATAAACCGTGTCTAAAGGCAGAGTCCTCGATATCGTGATAATTTTCCTGAACCCCGCCAGGAAAGCTATTCTCCCTATTTCTTTTACCCCAGTCAAACTAGAATATGCTACTAAGAGTAATCCCCCACGTTTCAATACCCTTTTAGCAGTTAGAAATAAGTCTAGGATAACCTCGAGGGATGAACCGCCGCACCAGTTCCTCTCCAAAGGATCCCTCGGATCCAGAGGAAGGTATGGAGGATTGGATAAAACCACATCAAACAACCCTCTAATTCTCCGAGTAACCTTTATCTTATCATATAATCTATTCGCAACAGAGTTCATCAACGCTGTCTTTAGACTCTCGCTTGATACATCGTAGCATATGACTTCTCTAACACCTGGCAAGGATACTATAGCGAGGGATATTGCACCGGAGCCACAGCCGTAATCAAGTACTCTACCCTTGACACCAATTACCCTCGCAGTATCCACTAATAAGCCGGAGGATACTTTGAATTTAGGTATGAAGATGTGAGGAGATAGATATAGATATACACCCTTGAAAACCACGGCTCTTCTGGTGAAATAAAATACCCGATGATATAACCTTAGGATTTTTGATACCAGTATTGACCCTAAAATTCTTCTCATCACTATCCCTTCTGGGTCTAATTATACTTGTGATGTTGAAAGGTGTAAACTATTTTTGTTTGCAAATAGAATTATTAAGTATAGCAATAGTTGAGGAAGAATATACATAGGTGTAACAGTTAATGTCTGTAAAAATTTCTATCAGAATTAGAAAGGAATTGGTAGGGCTGGCTGATAAGATGGTTAAATATGGTATAGCTAGAAGCAGATCCCATGCCTTCAATATAATGATAGAAAAAGGAATTGAACAAGTCAGGGAAGAAGTTGAGTTATGGGATTCCGTATATAAGAAAGTAGGCCAATTAGAGCGAAAGAACTACAGAATAAAGCACGGCGAACTATCAAAGCTTTTAGAAGCGGAGAGATCCCGTTGATCTCGCTGGATACGAGTGTTATAGTCTCCTATAAGGATGAAACCTGTTCTAATTATGCCAAAAGAATGGCTTGAATTCCAGTGTTCTCCGCTGCGTTTTGCAGTATTTTATCCCCTGTATAGAATTTATCTGCATTCAGGTATTTTGCTGTGACTATCTGAAGTGCATCGGCTACATAGATGTGTTGCTCCTCAAGCATTCGCCAGGCTTCTTTCAGTAAATAGATGTTGACAGGTACGACTATGGTGATTCCAAGCCTTATCATTCGCCTTGTCTCACCTATGAATCGTCTACGAACCAATTTATACTGAGCAGTAGTCAATCTCTTGGTTCTAAAAGCCCTGTCTATTGTACCCAGTAATTCTCCTATATTCCACACATTGAACGAGATCTTGATTTTACCCTCATATGCCTTTATGAAAAGGTTTCTAACTATATCTGAACCCGGCTCCTTCACATACCTTTTTATTATAGCACTAGTATCGAGATATTCTATTGGAACGCTCATCTCTCATCTCCCTAACAATAGAGCTAATCTCACCTGCCTCTATCAGAATTGGCTCGAAATCCAGTTCAATAGTCTCCTCCTCTACCATGTCGTCTAGTACTTCGATTAATTCCTCCTCTACAATTCCCTCTCTAATCAATTCTTCAAGGAGTTTCGAGATCTCCATATTCCTCCTCCTAGCGTAGTTCCTCAATTTCTCCCATAGCTCACGGTCGATATACACGCTAGTCTTATACCTTGAACCCAAAACAGCCACCAATATACCTATTATACTTACATACA
>WALW01000011.1 GCA_015522635.1 Candidatus Tiamatella incendiivivens
AACCATATTCTTTCTATATCAGCAACGGGAAGGTTCGCTGTTTTCTTTAACGTTTCCTCGTACTCGTTTTGCTCATTTGAATCCAGGGCTCTTCACCTTTAGTACTTCTTTGTTAACGAGTGTTGGTGGTACTTCTCCGTTGAGGAATGCAATTAGGTTTTCTGCGACTAGAGTTGCCATTCTGGTTCTGGTTTTATGGGTAGCACTACCTATATGGGGTGCAAGTACAACATTGCCTAGTTTCGTCAATGGGTGATCAGGCGGTAGGGGTTCTTCTTCATGGACGTCGAGCCCTGCTCCTGCTATCCATTTCTCCGATAATGCCTTCGCTAGCGCATAGGTGTCTATCACTTTGCCCCTGCTGGTATTAACAAGGATAGCTGTTGGCTTCATTTTCTTGAGTTTATTTTCGCCTATTAAGTGATAAGTCTCCTTAGTTAATGGTGTATGTATGGTGACTACATCACTTTCCCTGAGGAGAGTATCCAAGTCGACGTATGTTGTGCAGAGGCTTCTCTCGACTTCTCCTGGAAGCCTGTACTTATCATAATACAGCACCCTCATGTCGAATCCCCTAGCTCTCTTCGCAACCGCTCTGCCTATCCTTCCCATACCGATGACTCCTAGTGTGGCTCCATGTATCTCTAGTCCTAGCATCATCATAGGATGCCAGCCAGTCCTACTTTTATACCATTTTCCACCTCGTACAAATTTATCAGATTCAACTATCCTTCTCGCTGTAGCTAAGATTAATGCCCAAGTTAAATCGGCAGTAGCATCCGTTAATACGCCAGGAGTATTCGTCACATATACCCCGTTTTTTGTTGCACAACCAATATCAATGTTATCGAATCCCACAGCATACTGGCTAATGATTCTCAGCTTGTTTCTCACTCCAGTTTCAATTAAATTGCAGTCTATTTTGTCTGTGAGTAATGTTACTAAAGCATCTGCTTGTTTTGCTTTCTCCAAGACTACTTCATAAGGAGGAGCTGTGTACTCACCCCACACATCTATGTCGAAGTGTTGTTTTATCATCTCAAGGCCTTTGCTAGGTATTTCTCTTGATATGAAAACCCTCGGACGCATAGTTTGTTACCTCCCAATATCGAATAAATTCGAACCGTTTAGATAAGATTGTTTGTTGCCGGTTATTAATGTCACCAGACAACAAGGCAAAAGTTGGTGTTGATGCCTATGAATTGCATGGAAGCTATGGACAAGCTAGTTATGAGAGATAAGGAGGATTGCATTCTAAGGATTCAGGTATACCCGTCTTCAAAGAAAGAAGAGATACTGTTCGCTAGTGATTCTATAATAGTCCGAGTAACATCACCTCCTAGAGGCGGCCGAGCAAATGAGGATGTTGTCAAGCTATTTAAGAAGAAGATGAAAGTAAAAGCCAAAATAGAATCAGGGTTCAAGTCCAGGGATAAAATGTTGAGGGTATACAATGTCGATTGCAAAGACTTGGCTGGGAAAATCTGTGGGGTGTAAATAATGGATCCTTATTACAAGTTCATTGATATAATCACTAGCATATTATCTGAAGTCACGAATACTGGGAAGAATGAACTTGTCAAACTTTTGCGAACGAGTAGCGGGGGAAAATATGGGGATCTCAGTTTTCCCCTAATCCGGTACGCTAAGAAACTAGGTGTTAGTACAAATGAATTATTCTCAAAGGTAGAGTCTAGAGTTACAGGCAATGAGGAATTGTCTATTTACATGTTAAGTGTATCACTTGAGAATGGCTACCTGAATATAATTCTGGATGAAACCGGTTTATCCCAAGCATATTTCAGTAAGGTGAAAGAGAATGCAATAACTATACCACAAACACCCGATAGGAAAACTATTGTAATTGAGCACACAAGCGCCAATCCTGTTCACCCTCTCCACATGGGACATGCTAGAAATAGCAGTCTAGGAGATACGCTTGCAAGACTCTTGGAGGCTCGAGGACACCTTGTTAACACTAGATTCTATATTGATGATGTGGGGCGTCAATCTGCTGTTGCTGCATTAGGAGTCAAACTTGTAGGCTTAAGTGTAAGGGATCTAGCAAGGGAATATGGGCTTAAGCCAGACTGGGTTATTGGATACGTCTATAGCATAACTCACTTATTGTTAGATATCTATGATCTGACTAAAAAGATCAATGAAGCTGAAGGAGACGAGGCGGAAAAAGATCTTATTAGTAAACGTGACGACCTTTTGATAAATCTGTCTAAGGTACTTGATAACGCTCCCGAAGGTTTGGGAGATAAACTTCTAGAAGCATTCGAGGAGTTGAAAGAGAAAAAAGATCCCTTTGAAGAATTGAAAGACATTATGTATTCCTATGAGAACAAGGCAGATGAAAAAACTGTCCAGCTTGTAAGAGATAGTGTGGAAGCTAGTTTGGAAGGTTTCAAGGAAACGCTAGATTTAATGGATGTAGGCTTCGATAGTTGGGACTGGGAGAGCGATGTTGTTTGGAGTGGTTTAGTATGGAAAATCATCGAAGAAGCTAAGGGAAGCCCCTATGCAACCATCTATAAAGAAGCACTCGCACTGGATTTAAGGGAAGCGGCTTCATCCCAGGAAGTAATCCAACACATTGAGTTACCAAGAACTCTTGAAATACCCCCTCTTATACTAGCCAGAAGCGACGGAACCACATTGTATACAACCCGTGACATCGCATACACTATATATAAATACAGGGAAACAAGAGCAGACAACGTTATCAACGTCATAGGAGCCGACCAGAAACTGCCTCAAATCCAAATAAGACTAGCACTATATACCCTCGGATACGAGAAGGAAGCATTAAACACTACCCATTACTCATACGAAATAGTCAGGCTCCCAGGGGAAAGGATGTCCGGGAGAAAAGGAAGACTCCTAGGTCTAGACACGGTTCTACAGGAAACATATGGGAAAGCCTTAAGTGAAGTAGAAAAGAGGAATCCAGGACTAGATGAGAATGAGAAAGAGAATATTGCGTGGAAAATAGCTGTAGGAGCAGTAAGGTACTCTATGACATCTATAAACGCGATGAGGCCCATAATCTACTCCGTGGACAGGGCGACAAGCTTCGAGGGCAACAGTGGCCCATACATACAGTACACATATGCGAGAGCAAACGGTATACTTAGAAAACAAGGGGAAATAGATTGGAGCAACATTACCTACAATACGGCTAAGAACCCAGTAATAAGAAACCTCTTACTGGCAACTATACGCCTACCATATTTCGCCGCTAAAGCTGCAGACGACCTGAAACCAGAATTGCTGTCAAACTATTTGGTGGAACTGGCAGACGTATTCAATAGCTGGTACCAAAGGGACAGCGTCCTCCAAGAGAAAGATTATGGTGTAAAAATGTATAAAGCAGCTCTAACGCTACTTGTAAAGGAAATGCTAGGACTAGGAATGAAGCTAATAGGAATCCCATTAACCCCTAGGATGTAAACTTACACTAGCATCCGCTTAACGGTGTATGAAAGTGGTGTGAAGCCTTGCAGAAATGGAGGCCCCCAAAGAGGTTCCTAAAAGATACTGGGGAAATCACAGGGGGCCTCCTTGCAGCCAACCTGGGGGACATAGTAAACATTACTATTATGGCTATATTCCTTGTATTCTTTAAAAACCACCCGGAAGCTCTAGCGGTTCTACCCGGACTAGCAAATATGCGGGGAAGCATATATACAAGCCTAGCATCACGAGTATCTACAAACCTTCATCTAGGAATTTACGAGGCAAAGTATAGTAACGTAGCAAGGAATGAATGGAGCCATGGTATAACACTTAGTTTCACTAACTCCCTAATCGTAGGATTCCTCGCCGGACTCTTCAGTGGAATAAGCATCCCTCTAACAATAGCAATAAGCATAACCTCCACAGCAATATCCTGGATCGTAATGATGCCTGGTACAGTATTTCTCAGCGTTCTATTCTTCAAAAAGGGAGTTGACCCAGACAGAGTATCTGCACCAGTAATAACGGTACTAGGGGATGGGATAACAATCCCTAGCCTGGCTGCAGCAACAATAGGAGCCATATGGATAGTCATGCATCCACTTATTTTAACGCTTCTAATAAGCAGCACACTCACATTAGTAACAGTTGTCCTAACAATCAATAAAAAATCAAGGTCTATCTTCATACAGACTATGAGTAGCTTACTCATAGTCTCCATAATAGAGTCAATAACAGGTGCAATACTTGCAAGATGGTCAGCCAGAATCCTAGAGAAGAAAGGCCTCATGCCGTTATATCCGAGTTTCCTAGAAGATGTGGGGGCAGTAGCAGCAGTAGTAGCAGCGAAAACAAGCACAATGGCCTACCTGGGAACCGCTGGAAAGAAATCATATGAATTCACCGTTGAAGAACTCATACTACTGTTACAGGCGCATATAGCAATGTTCCCCACAATGATTATACTCCCAATAATAAACAAAGCATACAGTACAACACCTCTCCTATCTATGACTGCAACCTTATTCACCGGAGGATTAATAGTAGCAATAATAGGTAGTATACTCTCAAGCATACTAGTCAAGGCGACATACGAGAAAGAAGTAGACCCTGACAATACTATTCTACCACTAACTACAGGCATAACAGATCTAGCTGGAACGATAATCCTACCCATAATCGCCCTAGCTATAATATAATGAAACCTAAGGACTATGCCCTACACACTTACGAGTTAGGCTTACCATATCCTCATTACATTCGACTAACTTTTCATAGGATAAGATAATAGGATCAAGGCCTTGTTTCCAGAGGTAAAAATTATACTTGAATTTACCCTCTCTTTCATCATAGTAATATATGTATCTCCCAACTACATCTGCAATCCTTGAATAATACATGTACTCCATACCACTGTTATCTGCATGAGCAGCTAAGTTATCTGCATGAGCAACTAAATTGAAGATCAACATTCCCCTAATTTTCAAGTGAAGCATGAGATTCATTAACAGGTCAAAATGGCTTCTATCTTCTAGAGTTACTGAGTCAAGCCCCAAGAAAACCACTATTTCAGGTTTAATATTCCCAATTATGTAAAGCAACCTATTGTACAGCTCCTCCAAACTAAATGCTGAAGGATTAAAACTAAGATACTTAACCCGCCTTTCTATATACTGTTTAAACTCACCTTCCCTTAATTCTTTACAAGCTTTTTTGACGAGTTCATTGAAAATAATCTCTTTAATCTGCGATGGAGGGGTTCTAAAAGTGATAAAAAGCAGTTTTGCATCATTCAAAAAACCAGTGAGAAATGTAAAGCCCAAGATTCTAGGAGGTCTGGCATCAGGGGGATAAGAAATATAGATACTTGTTCCTCCAAACAATCCATCCAGATATCTATTTACTACATTACAGGGCATTTTGAATGTCCGGGATTCTTCTAGTGGTGGTATTGTTTCTAGGCTGGGTGGGGCCCAGACGCGTAGGCCTTTCTCTGTTATCGCGAAGGGTACTCTGGCTATGGTCAGTGGTGACCCCCTGGACTTCCTTATCAGTATCTCCCTCACCAGCCTGTTCTTCTCCA
>WALW01000012.1 GCA_015522635.1 Candidatus Tiamatella incendiivivens
GCTATACGAGCATTGGCATTAATATCGGATCTAATTTATAATGTACCTTCTCCTGACAAAGATAATGTAACACATCTCATTGAGCCTTATAAGTACACTTATGCAGTAGGAGGAAAAGACGGTACACCTTATCCCTTCGATTCTAGTACTGCAAAAAAAGTTATGGAAATACTTGAGTATGCAGTAAATGAAGCGAAACTCGATGATAAAACTAAACTCGAGGCGATGAAAAGAATAAGAACAGTACTACCATGGTGGAGGAGGCATGGTCTATAATTCTAAGATACTGGTAACCGCTTCGTCGAAAGGAATCGGCAGGTATATAGCAACATATCTTCACATGAAGGGATATGAGGTAATTGGAACATCAAGAGTAGCTAAAAAACAAGAATTACCTTATAGATTAGAATACCTAGATTTTCGGCATAAAGAGGCGATAGAAAAGTTAGTAGATAACATCAATCCCATAAGGTCAGCTATAATAAATACAGGGAACCCTTCATGCGAACCATGCAAATTCCTGGATACTAGCTATGAGGACTGGATAGAGGGTGCTCAAATACTCCTAGCTGGCCCTCTCTACTTGATTAAACTTCTTATCCAAAAAACATTGGAACATAATGATAGGATATCCATCATCCTGGTATCTGCAGCATCCGTATTAGAACCGATGCCGTATTTCGCTATAAGCGATACAGTAAGATCAGGATTATCTAGGATAGCAAAAATACTATCGAGAACATATCCTTCCAACATCAGAATCAATATTGTGTTATTAGGTTCATATGACACGCCCGGTGCACGATATAATATAAGTAGAATAGGAGAAGAGAAAGGATTAACAGATAGGGAATTGGCATGGAGAAAACTTGTAATAGAAAGAAACCCTGGCGGAAAAATAGGCACTCCCGATGAACTCGGGATGATAGTTGAATTCCTACTTTTTAACGCCTCATACATTAATGGAACCACAATACTTATAGATGGATCAATGACCAAAGGAGTGCTCATATAAAAGCAATGTAACGATCAACAATTAATATAGGGCTCATTATCCTCCAGAAGTGACTAGGGTGTTTGGAAGTATGGCTAACTCTTTAATGGAAATAGCAAAAAATGACCCAATATTAGTATTTGGAGCTGGTGGCGGAGGAGATGTTATAGGCGCCCTCCATATTTATAATAAACTAAAGTCAATGGGTGCAGAGACTTATCTAGGAGCACTAGTTTGGGAGAGATATGTAGTTGACCCGCATCCAGGGCCTATCCCACTTATTGCCTTCTTCAATGTTGACCCAATATCTGAAACTGCAGCTATAGCAGAAGGCAAAAGCCGAGCTTATAGATATGGGCATGAAATCATTCCCCAAGTCATTCGAGTCGCTGGCGCTTTAAATGAGAAGGTAATCCTCCTCGATGGATCAAGGGGGGCTGAAGGATTAGCGTTAGGTCTCACCTCAGTAGTTGATCACCTGAGTGTAAAAACAGTAATAGGGGTTGATGTCGGAGGCGACCTTTTAGCTAAAGGTAAAGAGGAAGGCTTATGGAGTCCCTTAGCTGACTCACTTTCACTCTACGCCATTAATAGAGTTGAAGGGGAAAAGATAATTGCTATACATGCAGCAGGAGCGGATGGGGAGCTACCTGCAGATTTAGTGTATAATTATATATCAGAAATAGCTAGGGATAACGGTTTAATAACCTCAGTAGGCCTGGATAAAAACGATGTTTCTCTCTACGAGAAGATTAAAAACAACGTGATTACAGAAGCTAGTAGAATTCCAATAGAAGCGTTCGAAGGATACTATGGGAAGATTATTATTAGAAATGGAACCCGCGAAGTGAGTGTCTCTCCATGTACGACTATAACTTTTCTATTAGATGCTTCAGTCGTATACAATCACAGTGAAATAGCTAGGGTAGTAGCTGGATCTAGGCATATAGGTGAAGCATCTAATAAATTAAACGAGAAATGTATCTATACAGAATACAACCTTGAGAAGGACATAGCAGCACTCTTAGAGACAGGTATGAAACTAGAGGAGATAGACATAACCAAAGTCCGTAGTGACGGACTAGCTAGGCTTAAACATAGATGTCGATCCAATACAAGTTAAACGGTTTTCTCCATATTCCCCTCTGGTATAACCGGGGTTCTACTTTCAACAAGCTCCTGTAAAAGATTAATTCTCTTAAAGAGATAAGTTATCTGCTCCATGAGCTCGTAGTATCTTCCCTCTAGCAAATTCAGTTTATGCTTAACTTCTGCTTCTAGTACATCCATTCTTTTGCCTGCCTCTTTAAGAGCTTCAAGATCTCCACCGCCTTGATTAAGGCCATACCTAAGTCCTTGGTTTATATAGAGTTTGATAAGGTCTGTAACCTGTATTCCCAGCTCAGCAGCCTTTTCTTTTAATTGTCCGTAAACTCTATCTGGTATTGAGAGATGAACAGTGGGCATAGGTTGTCTACCGTCCTACATCAGTCTTCTCTATACAAGAAAAAGATTGTAGTATTAGTATAAAAATATTAGTCCATTATGTCTTTTACTATAAAGAATACGACATATTATAATCTTTCAATATCAATTAAAAGACTAGAATAGTTCTAATAGTATTACAGGGTATTACTCCATTTAAGATCCGTTATGGTGGTAGATGTGAAGGTCGTTACATTCAAAATAGAAGAAGATCTACTGGAGAAAATAGATCAATTTGCACTCGATAAGAATATGACTAGAAGCGAGGTCATTCGAAGAGCGTTAAAGACATATCTAGAGAGGGAGACAAGAAAAATAGTAACAAGAAGACTGAGAATATATTCCTAATAATCATTCGCTTTATCTTAACTTCAATAAGAAAATGGATATAGGCTCCGGTAGCTTATCTTTGTCTAAATCGAATTCATTGTTATCTATTCTATAACGTCTGAACCTTGTTACCTCTAGGAACCTGTCGATAGGATCTATAGGCAAAGTCATTCCAGTAATCCAGAAATGCATAGGAACCGCGACATTAGGCTTAATATTTTCAAGTAACCTGTTAGCTGCAACCGGGCCGATAGTATAAACTCCTCCTACAGGTATGAAAACAACGTTTGATCCTGCCAACTTATCTAATGTTTCCTCTGGCAGTTTTTCGGTTCCTAGGTCTCCAAGGTGAAGCAATGTTATTCCATTGTAATTTATCTTGTATGCAGTTACGTTTCCCCTTATCTTCCCTCCAGCTTCATCGTGAGGGACACGTATACCTGTTATCGTTACACCTTTGATGGAATATGTTCCTTCTTTCCATTTTATAACGACAGTGTCTTTGCCTGCATATGGCTTATAGAAATTATGGTCGAAATGATTATGAGTCACTAATATAACATCCGGTTTCTCCGGCTTAGGCCTTGGTAATCCTATGGATCCTCCGTCATGGGGATCTAAAAGTATTCTAGGTTCTCCTTTCTCTCCCCATATTTCAAAACAAGAGTGGCCATGCCATTTTATGCGGATCAATGAAGTCCACCGTTATTAGATTTGATGTACTTTAGCTCTTATCAATATATAAGGAGCCCTTAGTGAACCCTTATCTTCAATATCTCTCGTCACCGTACAGCCTTTCTTTACATCTTGGTATATGTTACCTGATACAGATACGGACCCGAGGGATTTTACTTCTCCTCCTCTAAGATATAGCCATGAAGGTGTTCCTGCTCCTCCATAGTCACCTGTTTGGAATCTTGCATTGAATACACCTTGTATGCGTTCGACTAGTATAACGTTTCCCTCTTCCAGTAGTTCCTCAAGTTTCACTTCGCCAGGGGCTATGTGTATGTTGCTCCATGATATTCCGGGAGGGGATGTATAGCCTGCTCGGGAAGCGTTTCCCGTTGTTCGGAACCCGGCAATTTGAGCATAATAGTGATTGAACAGGAACGTCTTTAGAACACCTTTTTCTATAACTGTTTTAGTATAGGTAGGGGCTCCTTCTCCATCAAATGGTGTACTACCCATTTTACCTGGTGCCTGGGGATCGTCCGTTACTGTAAAACACTCTGGAGCTATTTGTTCTCCAAGTTTATCTGTGAATGGAGAAGACTTATTTACATAGCTTATTCCTAACAGAGCTTCTCCATACGTAGCATTAAACAACTCTATGAATCCTTCCGGCGTCAGTATTATATTATACTCTGTAGGGAGACTTACTTTTCCTCTCTTAAGGCTTTTGAAGGCTTTTTCCCTCGCTTTCTCTAGGAGTTTTTCAGGATCAGGTATTCTGTTTCTCCACCCGTCTGCTTCATATATTGAGGGACTGCGGTTAGCTCCATCAACCGCTATTGCGTCAACAAACATTCTAGCAAATGTGGTTGAAGCTTCTTCGAAGACTCCCTCACTATTCGCTATGACCTGCTTAGCCTCTCCTAGTCCTGCATAAAGCCATGTAACCTTGAAGTTATCACTCTCAAAACTAGGTAAAATACTTCTAAGGTTTTCAATGAGATCTGTAGGATCTGATAGTCGATGTGAGATAACTGGAGAGTATATCTCTAGGGGACTTTTATATTCGCCGCTAGACCTATAGAATCCTTTGAATAAGGGATCTACGGGTGATGACCTAAGCATTTTATAAGTGTTTTCAATGAAATCTATAATGGAACTCTTATCTAAACTATTGATGTATGAGAAGACTACTCTTCCGTTTAAGTCGAGTCGTAATGCTAATCCACTTTCATCGTTATGCAATATAGATTTGATTTCTCCTTGAGAAGCGTTTATAGTCAACCTCTTGTAATGCGTTCCATATACTTCTACACCAGTGACACCCAGTCTAGCGGCGTGCTTTAACGCCAATTCGACAGAATTTCTTAGTTTGATTTCTTTACTACTCAACATAATCACCCCTTATATGTTAGACTGCTCCGAGGGAAGGTGCGCCTTCCCTCGCGACTCTCAGATAAGGACCTCCAGAGGATACGGGAACCCACTGCATTTTCCCACAAAAGCCATAGTCTATACAGAAGTCCTTGGATACTCCAACTGCGTGTCTAAGCATCTTTATACTGTTTCCAGTTATACTAGATACTCTTATAGGATCCCCTATCTCACCTTTTACAATTTCATACGCATCTTGGATTCCTACTTGAAAAGTTCCGTCCAAATTTGCTTCTCCTCCAAGCGGGGTTCCAAGCAGTATACCATAATCTATATCCTCCACTAACTCTTCTAGATCCCAGTCTCCAGGTATGAGAATAGTGTTCCTCATCCTGATTAACGGTTGTACGCGATAACCCTCAGATCTAGCATTTCCTGTAGGTTTCTGCTTCAGGAGGAACGCTCTTTCCCTGTCGGTCATGAACTCTTTAACCATTCCCTTATCGACTATTATAGCATCCCTAGCTTGTATCCCTTCATCATCGAATTTAACGTTCCCAAAACCCTGGTTAACTTCCGGAACGTCTTTAACGTTGATAAAATCTGGAGCTATCTCTTCGCCCTTATACTCTTTCAACACACTCCCAGATAACACGAAGTCTGCTTCCGCTAAATGGCCGAATGCTTCATGTATTAACGTGCCTATGAGATGGGGTGATACTATAGTCTCATACTTATCTGGTTTAACGGATTTTGCTTTGGCTTGTTTTTCAAGTTTATCAATTATACCGAGAGCAAATTCCTCTTGGCTTATATCATCGAATATGGTATAACCGTCTATTCTTCCAATGTTTTTGTACGCTGTAATATTCCGTCCTTCTACTGAACCTGTAGCCATTGCAGCAAAGTAGATATACGGTTTTACCTCCACGGCCTTAGTACCTTCGGAGGTATAGATAACCCTCTCTTCAACCCATTCGTTTAGCCTTACCACAACGCTCTTCACATATTCTTTTGCTTCTAAAATACCGTTAACCATTTGCATGTCAGAAATCTTTGCCGAAAGATCAACATCGTCAAAACTCCTCTTTACCGGCCATTCATAGCCAGATTCTATAACCTTATAATTGCCCAAACTACCTCTCCGTGCTGTAGCAGTTGAAGAACTCCTTGCAATCGCACAAGCTTTCTCCAAGGTCTTCAATATGCTTTCTCTATCGATAGCAGAGGAAGTCGCAGAACCCCAGTGGCTATTATAGTATACTCGTGAATGCAAGCCTTTCTCACTATATAGTTTATTAGTAGTTATCCTACCGTTCTCCATTCTAAGACTTCTACCGCTCTCAAATACCACTCTAATATCAAAGTAATCTCCACAGGAGAATCCGTTGGTATAACTCTCGATTTCGTCTAAGAATCTGTTACTCAAAACATTCACCCTCAATATCCTGTGCACTTAACAGGTTTATAATATGCTCACATTTATCAAAAAGAATATCATTTTAAAATCCCCCTAATCTAACGACGGCTATCTGGGGAAACGTATTGGTAAGAATACCTGAAGCCCCCACTTTGGATGATATAGATCCTCGAAACAGTAGGGTTTTGATGCGTATAGATATCAACAGTCCTATAGACCCGGAGACAGGGAGAATCCTAGATACTACAAGGTTTGAGTCTCATGTTAAGACAATAAAAGAATTGGTTGTTGAAAGAAATAATGCCTTGGTATTAATAAGCCACCAAGGAAGACCTGGCTCATTGGATTTCGTTTTGCTAAACAATCACTCTAGAATACTTAGTGAGCATTTAGGCATGGAAGTTAAATATATCGATGATATAATTGGACCAGCTGCTAGAGAAGCCATTAGTTCCCTAGGTAAAGGAGAAATATTGCTTCTCGATAACACTAGGCTATTATCCGAAGAAACCATTGAAATGGTTCCTGAGAAACACGCTACAAGTATATTCGTCCGCAGACTGTCAGAGCATTTTGATTACTATGTAAATGACGCTTTTGCAACTGCGCATCGGAGTCAACCTAGCATAGTAGGTTTTCCCTTGGTTTTACCCTCATCTATGGGCAGGTTGATGGAAAAAGAGGTAAACGCGCTGTCCAAAGTATTCAACCCTGAGGTAGAGCCAAAAATTTTTGTGTTGGGAGGTGCTAAGGTCCACGATACCTTGAGAATAATAGAGCATATCGTTGCCAACAAAGTTGCCGACCGAATATTGACGACAGGATTGGTGGCTTTTCTTTTCATGGTTTCAAAAGGGATTGATATAGGAAAGCAGCAGAAGGCGCTGCTTGAGAAGAAAGGTATTCTTCCTCTTGTGCCAAGGGCACGCAGGTTATTGTTGAAAGGCGCGCCAGTAGAGACTCCTATAGACTTTAAGGTTGAGATGCCGAATGGGGATATAGAGATAAGGGCTCTAGGTTCTTTGGATGATCCTGCAAAGGATATAGGTCCTCAGACCGTTACAATGTATGGGGAATTCTTCCAAGAAGCAAATATCATTGTTATGAGGGGACCGGCTGGCGTCATAGAGGATGATAGGTTTAAGGAAGGAACTATTTCACTTGTTGAGAAAGCATTATCCAGTGGGGCATTCACGATATTTGGAGGAGGGCACTTTAATGCCATTCTTAAGGAGTTAAATAACAAGCAATTGATAAACCGGGTAGGACACCTCTCGACAGGAGGAGGTGCTTTACTTCTTTTCCTAGCAGGTGAACCTCTCCCAGCCTTAGAGGCGTTGAACATGTCTGCACGCAAATTCTTGGGGTGGTGAACTGTGAAAGTGAAGGTTTCGGTAAATGGGTATGGAACTATAGGTAAAAGAGTAGCCGATGCTATAGATAAACAGGACGATATGGTTTTATTGGGGGTTAGTAAAACCAAGCCAGATTATGGCGCTTACCTAGCAGTTGCTAAGGGTTACAATTTATACGTACCCGATAACAAGTTGGAGGCATTTGAAAGAGCAGGTTTCTCGGTGGCTGGTACTATAGAGGAGATGATAGAGAAAAGTGATGTAGTCATCGATGCATTACCTGGGAAGAAGGGCATAGAGATGAAGCCTGTATACGGGAAATACAGGGTCAAACAAGTGTTCCAAGGAGGAGAAAAGCCGGATGTTGCAGAAGCTTCTTTCTCTACGCTATGCAATTATGAGGAGGCATTGGGACTGAATAGTTTAAGGGTAGTATCATGTAATACTACAGGGCTTCTAAGATTAATTTGTACAATCAAAAGGAATTTTGGAGTAAGGAAGGTTAGAGCGACACTGATACGCAGAGGAGCTGATCCTAGAGAAGTTAAAAAGGGGCCGATAAACGCGATCTTATTCGATCCTCCAGCACTTCCAAGCCATCATGGCGAAGATGTTAAAACAGTTGTGGAAGACCTGGACATAATTACTTCGGCAGTAGCGGTTCCTACAACATTAATGCATGTTCACAGCGTTCTCTTGGAACTTGAAGAAGCTGTATCTAGGGAGAATGTTTTAAACGCTCTTAACGAGGCTCCCAGAATAATGTTATTGAGCTCTGATAGACTAGGAATCAAGAGTACTGCCGAAGTTATTGAAATAGCTAGAGATCTCAGGCGTCGGAATGATATACCTGAGCTTGTGGTTATCGAAGACAGTATAACAATTAACGGTAAAGAATTGGTACTATTCCAAGCTGTACATCAAGAGTCAATAGTTGTCCCAGAGAATGTAGATGCAGTTAGAGCACTCTTTAAACTTGCAGATACTTGGGTTGAAACTGTAAGGAAGACAGATAAAAACCTGGGTTTAACATATAAGTTCTATTAAAGAGGTGAAAGTTATTGTCGGGGAAATCATTTACTACTCCTACATATGAAGTCAGCTATCTATTCAGGAAAATACTGGTACCTATAGATGGCTCTGAGAACAGTCTAAGAGCGTTGGATATAGCTGTGGACTTCGCTGTGAGATACGGGTCGCATATAGTAGTATACTACGCCACCTATAGGGGGCAAGATGATTCGCATGCAGTCTTAGGTAAAGCTAAGAAGAGGATAGGAGATTTAGATATTCGAGTTACATTCAAACACGAGGAATTGGATCCGAGAGAAAAAGCAACTGCTACAGCTATGGTAGAAGAAGCCACTAATGGAGGCTATGACCTAGTAATAATAGGTGCTAGGGGTAGATCCGTCAGCGAGGACGTAACCATAGGCAGTAAAGCCTTATCACTAATAGCTAACTCGGTTGTCTCCGTTTTCGTTATTCGATAAAACAATCCCATTATACTCCCCCTATAATAAGGGTCAACTGTAATCTTTCACTTGGAATAGTATTTTTACTATGTACTAACTCTTAAGATATATAAGGTCTAACGAAGGGTGCCTTGAAATGGATTATAATAGGTTATTTTCTCATAGAACCAAGTATATGAAAGCCTCGGAGATTAGGGAACTGCTGAAATTAGCAGAAGGTAAAAACGTCATAAGCTTTGCTGGAGGCTTACCGGATCCCCAAACATTCCCAGTAGATGATATGGCTAAAATAGCGTCATATATTATTGAAACGTATGGAGCTGAAGCTCTTCAATATGCGCCAACTGCTGGTGTTACATTATTCAGGAAAACTTTAGCTTCATGGCTGGATAATCAAGGTGTGAAGGTCAGTAATGATGACACTATTTTAGTGACAACAGGAAGCCAGCAAGGATTAGACCTTACAAGTAGAGTTCTGCTTGACAGCGGGGATATAGTAGTAACTGAGAAACCAACATATCTAGCTGCTATAAATGCTTTCAAACCTGCAGAACCTAGATTCATAGGAATAGAAATAGACGATAATGGTATGAAAACTGGTGACCTTGAGAAAAAGCTGAAATCGCTGAGTGAAGAGGATCTCTCCAGGATCAAGTTCATCTATACTATTCCAACTAGCCAGAACCCCGGAGGAGTAACTATGACTATGGATAGAAGAAAACACCTCTTAGAGTTAGCAGAACAGTATGACCTGTTAATAGTGGAGGATGACCCATATAGCCATTTCGTTTTTGAACCCATAGAATTCCAAGCGCTGAAAACACTAGATAAGAATGGCAGAGTCTTATACCTTGGCACTTTCAGTAAAATACTCTCTCCGGGAATACGTGTAGGTTTCATGCTAGGTCCAGAGAACCTGGTTTCAATGATGGAACTGGCGAAACAAGCAGTGGATCTCCACTCATCCACTCTATCTCAGTACGTGGCATTAGAGGCCATTAAGAGAGGAGTGGTTGATAAAACCATTGAGAAAGCCAAAAAGATCTACAAAGCCAAGAAAGACATAATGCTTGAGGCATTAGAAGTATATTTCAAGGGCATTGGAAAATGGACAAGACCGGTTGGAGGGATGTTTATATTCGTCTACCTTTTCCAGGATATTGATACCAAGCCGTTAATGTACAAAGCCTTAGAGAAAGGAGTAGCTTATGTCCCCGGCGGCTCATTCTTCGTTGATGGTACTGGAAGAAATACTCTAAGATTAAACTTCAGCTATCCAACACCAGACCAGATAAGAGAAGGAATAAAAAGACTAGGAGAATTCTTCTCAAGCATATAAAATTCTATTCCAGTTTATTCCAACCCGTTTTATACTAACCTCGGAATACATCTTCTTTGGGAAGTAGGGCTATGAGTTCATACTATGCACATCACCTAGGTAAAGCAGTTAGAAAGAGGATAATACAGGAATTAATAGCGGAATATGGGAACAGACGGTTAGCCGGAATGCTTGGCATATCCCCCGCTGCAATATCTAAGTATGCATCAGGAATAATGCATCCAAGCGATTCAACGATGGGGAAAGCATTAAAACTAGCTCAAGGACCACTAAGAGAGAAAATTGCAAAGCTGATCGTACGTGATCTTTCAAGCGCTTTGTCGGAAGCCCTCCAGGAATACGGAGAATATATTGATTGGGAAGACGAACTAGATGACCTCTTCCTCAAGCTTTACCTATTAAGGAAAACAAACCCTACCCGATGGAAAGAACTAGCTATTTCACGCGTTTCTCCTAGTTGAAAACACGATCCTTCCCGTTGATTCTCCTAACTCAACTAGCCAGCCAGCTAGAATCCTTGATATATACTGGCGGGCGCTTAAAGAGTTCAAAGCCTTATAATTACATGCTTGGACAGCTTTTAAAGCTATATGTTGGTCTATTCTGCTACTTAGTTTCTCACTTAAAATATCTAAAAACTCTCCGAGACTATTTCTGCTAGAAGCTAGTTCCATTAGCATATCAATATCACTACCATGAATCAAGGCTTTCTCAATTAAATCCTCCCTGTTCTCGGAACGTGCTATACGCCAGTAAGCAAACAAAGGGCCATAATCGTCAACTATAAAGCCAGTTGCATAAGGAGGTTTCTCACCTTTCTTACCGCAAAAACCTGTATTTGCCAACAATCCTCCCTCAACTTTTAATGAGGCTTAAAACTAAAATATCTCTAGGGATTGGTGGAATAGGCATGCAAATATTTGCCTTAGATACTACAGCATTAACAGAGACGAGATTGAAGAGCAAGTTAGAAGCAAGTAATCTAGAGGCAATTGTTAAAAAGATAACTGGCTTGATTAGAGACACCAGACTAGAATTGGGAGCGGCATTTTATATGACACCTAACATTTGGAATGAGTTAAGAAGATTTCTAATAGGCAATGGAGTTTCAATGGATGCTGTCAATGAACTCTCTGCCTGGATAACTGTAAAGGCTCCGGACAAGCTTACCGTTAAACTTCCTGCATCAGTCTTCTCCGAGTATATATCAGATATGAGGAAAAGAATATACAAAGGCTTGAGGATAGCAGAAGATATTGTTGCTAAAACCTGTAAAGAATGCGGCGATTCTTGGGATTCTGATTATTATACCGTAACAATCAGAAGCCTCAGGGACAGATATAGGGAAGCACTCCGCAAGGGGATCATAGACAGTCCGGAGGATTTCGATACAGTCATACTAGCACTTGAGCTTAAGGGTGCTGTTGTAACTAGTGATGCCGGAATTAGGAATATGTGTGAGCATCTAGGTATAATGGTTATAGATCCTGAACAATTCGTAGATGCTTTGAGTCGTATGCTAAGAAGAGCTAGAACTCTCAGAAATGGGAAGAATGATATAAAAACCTAGTTCAACCTTGTATAAAACTCATGGTGCCGCCGTAGCTCAGCCGGTAGAGCACCGGCCTCGTATCGGTTAACTGAACTCCGAAGTCGCGGGATAGCCGGGGGTCCCGGGTTCAAATCCCGGCGGCGGCTCCACTTATCCACAAATCGTTTAATCTTCTGGTAGTGTTGTTTATCCTCTAGGGGAACGGATAACAATGCCTATGCCGTGGATGGAGTATGTGTTGACACCGATAGTAGGATTTATAGCAGGATTCCTAGGTACGCTGCTCGGGATAGGCGGAGGCTCAATAATGGTACCTACTCTCGTCCTAGCAGGTATTGATGTAAAGAAGGTGGTTCCTGCAAGCCTGTTTGCTATACTGGGAACTAGTGCTGGGGGATTAAAGAAGCTATATAGTAAGGGACTAGTTGATTACAAGCTAGCTTTTACACTAGAATTGGCATCGGTAACTGGTGCTCTAATAGGAGTTTATTTCTTTGGAAAGGAGTCCAGTATCGTGATAGAAGCGCTACTAGGTGCTGTCCTAATAGGTACAGGATTTTTATTTATGTACAGGCAGAAACACGGTAGATCCGGCGAGTTAGAGTACACCGACAATACTGTGAGACTTTCTGCAGCATTAATGGTAAGTCTATTAGCAGGTTTCCTCTCAGCTACCCTTGGTATTGGAGGAGGAGTGTTGAAAGTACCTATTCTAGTTGTGATATTGGGCCTTGAGATACACAAGGCAGTTTCAACCAGCAAATTGATGGTTGGAATAACTGCATTAACCGGTGTTATAGGATATATTTATACTGGTCACCTTGACGTCATCCTCGCGGTTCTACTTCTTTTAGGAACATATCTTGGAGCGAAAGCGTCTGCAGGTATAATGCTAGAATTGAAGGGTAAATGGTTGATGATTATAGCTGCATCATATTACTTTATAATGGGATTGATAATAATTTTGAAGTCAATTTAATTTTCATGCTATCATTAAATTATTTAAGTTAGAATTTAAAACAAGTTCATATTGTAAGGTGTAAAAAATGAGCATATTACAATCAACTATACCAATGACCAGTATAACAGTTCAAGGCCTCATCTGGGGTATTGTTATTGCTGTAGTAGGTTATATTGTAATTAAGATACTCGAAGCGATCTTCAAGAAAAGCCTTGGAAAAATGGGTGTACCTGAACTTGTCGCCCGTGTGCTAACAAAACTAATAGTTGCAATCCTCTACGTAGTACTCGTATTAGCAGTTGCAGCAGCACTAGGATTCAACACTGGAAGCATAATAATAGGCTTATCAGCAATATTTGCCTTAATACTAGGCTTTGGTTTGCAGGATACTATGAATAACCTGGCAGCCGGTGTGTGGATAGTAGTATCAAGAGCATTCTCGAAAGGCGATGTAGTAACGGTTTCAGGGCATACAGGAGCAGTAGAGGAGGTTGGTATATTAACGACAGTCCTCAAACAACCTGATAATACTGTGGTCACGATCCCTAATAGGAGTGTCTGGGGATCCGCTATAGTTAACTATACAAGGATGCCTACAAGGAGGGTAACATTGAACATTGGAGTAGCTTATGGAACAGATCTGGACAAAGCAGTCAAAATAGCATTAGACACTATCAATCAAATAGATGGGGTACTAGAGACACCTCCCCCACAGGTTGTAGTGGCAGAACTAGCTGATTCATCGGTGAATTTACAAATAAGGGCTTGGGCTAGAAAAGAAGACTTCTTCACTGTAAAGGAAGCAATAATGAAGGCAATATACGCGAAATATAATGAGGAGAGAATAGAGATACCATTCCCGCAACTAGATGTTCATGTTAGAGATATGCCTAAAGCGTAGCCTAACCTTTTTCTGTAAACAACTCTTTAAGCACTCTATAATGCACATAGCTGTCGTAGAGACTTATTATAGAAGCAACTGAAAGTAAGGCGTCACCGGCAATACCGCATAGTCCAGTAAATATACACCCAATAGTCGATGATACTAGGAATGAAGAAAGGAATAGACTCCTAGGGAGAACTCTGCCAGTGTGTATGAATAAATCACCTAAGATACCCTTGGGTTTGAGTGCGATATACCCATTAAGCCTTCTCTCAACTAACCCAAGCTCAACTAGCCTCTCCAAATGATGTCTAGCCGTTGTGGGACTCTTAAAACCCATGGATCTTTGAAGTTCCCTTATACCTAAGGGCTTATTAACCTGTAGCAAATAAAGGTACACCCTTAAACTAGTACCTCCCGTAGCCAATAACGGGTCACTACTACTCCTATCTGGCTGATCGCTCAAAACGCTATCCCTACTTGATACACTTGATGTTCAAAGATTAAAATCTAGAAAATAGATCAACCCGTACAAACGCTTCGACTTTACTAGAACAAACACTAATATATAGATTTGGTGAGCAAAGTGAGCTTACAGAAAACACTATGGAAACCTGTAATATCAGGTGTAATAGTATTCCTCGTTATTATAGCATCATTCCAAATAGCAACAAACATCCACCCGTATAATAACCAAACAACAACCTCTCAGTCCACCAGTTCTATGCAAAACGAAGAATCTCTAGCGTTAATCAACAATAATGGAGTAATTTCCTTCAGCAATTATCAGACATTAAAAGTAATACTTGACAGATATCTAAGCCTATACAAGCCCCTCATTGTTCAGTATGGCTATCCTTATATGGGTCTGTTATACGCGAAAGAAGAAGTAGTACGAGCAGTAGGAACTCCATATGTACCTGCAACCACAGTTGCTACCATGACAACCACTGCGAATGGAATTGCCAGCAATTCTGGGAGTCCTAGCTATTCTAAGACTAATGTTCAGGTCTCGGGTATAGATGAAGAAGATATAGCTAAGACAAATGGAAAGTATATTGCTCTACTAAGCAGAAACGGTGCTCTAATAGTTTACAAAGCATATCCGCCGAAAAAGCTCGACATGGCCTACTCTATTAGCTTAACACATTTCATTGGGAAGTATAATACAGGTTCAAATTTGACTTTAGCTATAGTACAAGATAATAAGACTGTTGAAACATTAGGTCAGATACATTTGTTATTTGCAAACCCTAAAGGTCTATATATTACGAATGAGAGCGTCATTGCTGTAATAACTAGTACTTATGGAGTGGCATATACCTATGGCTATGGACCCCAATACACTATACCTGTTAAGACGGTTACCTGGGTTTTAAAACTAGATTTCAAAGGTAAGCTATTGAACGCATATTGGGTTGACGGAGATTTGGTATCCTCACGTTTCGTAGCAGCTACTCAGGATGTTGTTCTTGTGACTAAAGAGCCTATAGCATTACCTTTTGCGGGATCTCCCATAGAGCCAGAAACAATCAATGGCCCTGTTCCGCCTCAAAACATTTATCTTATCGGTCCACCGAACTTCTATTCTATCCTAACATGGCTAAACATTAGCGACTGGACTGAAAGAAACGTAGCAGTCCTAGGGGACGAAGCTACAATAGTATACATGCCTTCACCCGATACACTGTATTTAGTGGCAAGATCTTTCCAGGATATGTTTGTTATACTGAGGGATATGGGAATAAAATATGAGACGCAACACTCAACTACTGCTGTGAGCGGATCGAATGAGATTTACATAAGTATTGCTAAAACAGCTACTACAACTGAGGCTAATAAACAGGAGGAAATAGCGCCTGTACCTATCGTAAGATTATACCCGCGTGTAAATAATTTCACGCTAATAAAGGCGGAAATGAATGGAAATGAAATACAAATCGTTGCTACAGCGAATATAACAGGCTATATCAGTAAACAGTGGCAAATAGATGAGTATAATGGCATGCTTAGAATAGTAACATATGACTTCGAGAAGAAGTCAGTATCTCTCCTTATACTAAATGCTACAACACTAAACACCATATCGAGGCTGAATGACATAGCTGTAAATGAGAGGATTCACGCAGTTAGATTTATCGGCGATCGACTATACTTAGTTACATATAGAAACATTGACCCTCTATTCTATATAGACCTCAGCGATCCTAAGAACCCGAGAGTAGTAGGATACCTGAAAGCTCCAGGTTTCGATGAATATATGCATCCAATAAATTCAACATTACTTATAGGTGTAGGAAGAGGAGAAGACTGGCGTAATCTAAGGATTTCAACATACAGGATTGAGCCCAATGGAACAATAGAAGTGTTGAGTAGAATATCTATCAAGCATTCATGGAGTCCAGTATTAAACAGCGAGGGAGGCCATAAGGCATTCCTGTTCTATAAAGAAAAAGACTTGATAGTAATACCTGTACAAGACTTATACTGGAAGGACATTTATGCCGGACTTGCAGTATTAAAAATAAATGAGACATCTGGTAAACTGGGAGTTGTTAAAATACTAAAATTGTTCAGCACCAATTCTACAGCTGTGACTCAGGAAACATACCAAGAAATATACAGGGCGATGAATAGAGTGAGAGGCCTATACATAGATGATGTGTTATACATGGTTAATACAGAAATAGAACCCTATATCATTGCATATAATTTAACTACACTAACACCTATGATCTCCTCACAACCAGCTTTTCCAAATAAGTAAAAACTCCAATCTTTTCCCTGAAGTATATGTAACAGTTACAAATAGTGACCATGGTAGAAAACTATTGGGTTTTTATGCATGAAATGTGGTGGCCATTTGTTATTAAGGATCAACCAAGTATTTTCCCGTAAGGTTGCCAGGAAGATTAATAGATTCGTAGTAGAAGCTTTAGATCCTAACAGAGAAAAACTCTAATCATAATACAAATACCAGTCGATTAAAGGACATTCTTTTTCCAGGCAGTCATATCTATTATGCACCAAGAAATCAGCCAAGAAAACCACTCATTATATAATAGGGTCTAGTGTATACAGCGGTTCTCCCGTTAATACTCGAATCCCGGAGAAGGCGTTTCAAGTAGCAGTGGAAAAGTTTTTGTTCCCCCTGGTTAATGAATTGTAAGATCTCAAAATACCAGCCCCGAATAGGAGATTCTAGGTTCAACTTTGACTTAACTGTAATGACAGAGATGTTATTGTAGAGTTAAAGAGCGCTGTTTTAAAAGGAGAGTATAGAGAAGCAATGTACCAAGATTGCCCTACTATTAGAGGTAGGAAACATATAAGCCATTTAGTAAAATTATCCCGCAAAGGATATAAGACTGTAACTATATTCATTGCAGGATTCCCTAGTGCTACAGAATTCAAACATTATACTGGGGGTGATCCATTAATAAAAGATGCATTAATCAAGGCAATAAATTCAATGTAAAAGTAAAGTCCATAGGATTATGCCTTAGCGTAAAGGGCAGCAAGGCAGAAATACTCCTATACAACTGTAACCTACCAGTTAGCTTGAATTAATACAACCAAGTTATCAACTATGATAAAATTTTATAGGCTATGGGAGGCTATGAATGGCCTTCTTATTATTTGTCGCAGGCCTACATATGCTTTCATCTAAATTTCCATTCACTCCATTTAACCTTAGATATTCGATGAAACTGTCGCAGCCTCCAAGCAAAGCATTTTCTATTTCCTCTTCTCTCCCAAGTTTCCCAAGTCTAATTGCTATTGGCTTAACTAACATACTTTTGAAAATAAATTTAGCTGTAATATCGTCTTGATAGAGTGTATGTAACATTGTATAAACTTCTTTAGGTTTTTTAATGATTGCATCAGTAAGCCCTGTCCCAAGTATTTTTCTGGAATTAAGGTCAAGAATCATGAATACACCTGGTGATTTATCATACATGAATTCCTTGATATAATTTAGTATTTCAGTCAAACTTATTCCCTCCAAATCAGTTACCCCCCCGCTGGATTAGCTCTTTGAGTTTAAGCGTCATTTCCTCTTCGCATACAGCAATAGTATTATAATTCAATATTATCGGATCAAGACCAGCAACCCATATGTATAGTGATAAAGATTTTCTTCTTTCAGCAGGTTCTTCAAGTGATTCGTACTTGAACCGTGCAACAGCATCTGAAACCCTAGCATTACTGGCATAATTCTCCTCGGAAGAAAATGATCCTAGTCTGAAGGTTAGACTTCCTTTAGACTTTAGGAATAGGATTTGGTTTCTTAGCAAATCAAGGTATTCCTCACTGATTTTACCTAAGACATTTATCCCGTGAAAAATAGTAACCTCCGGGTTAATATCAGCCATCAGCTTCATTTCCTGGGCAAAAAGCTCCTCAATACTATATGCTGAGGGATTGAATCCCCTTATGACAAACAATTCACTTATCTTTTTCATCAAAACCTCTAAAGAGTCCTTTGATAAATATCCACGCCTTATGAAAGACTCGGCTAGGAGCTCTTTTATCTGTTCAGGAGAATTGGAATACGTAATGATCAGGGTTTTAGCCTTATTATAAACAGATAACCCCATCAAAATAGGCATGGCTTGATATGGTCTTGCATCAACAGGATAAGATAAATATATAGTCATTCCTCCATATAAGGGCCCTATGTACTTTTCCAAGGCTTCGCAAGGAAAATGATATACTTTTGATTCTTCTAGTGGTGGTATTGTTTCTAGGCTGGGTGGGGCCCAGACGCGTAGGCCTTTCTCTGTTATCGCGAAGGGTACTCTGGCTATGGTCAGTGGTGACCCCCTGGACTTCCTTATCAGTATCTCCCTCACCAGCCTGTTCTTCTCCA
>WALW01000013.1 GCA_015522635.1 Candidatus Tiamatella incendiivivens
TCGAGACCTACGGTATAATTATCATAGACTTCGGAATAATGTCCATTCCTTTTCTCCTGGGAAAAGAGAATCAGTACTCAAGACCGTCCTCATAGCCATTAAAGGCTCAGCAGAGCGGCTCTCCTCATTACAGCTACATTGACTAACCTAGTTTATAGCCTATTTTCCTAAGGAACCCCACTCTCTTTTTCCTGTCTTCAGGACCTTCAATGCCTACCGGCGTATAACCATCCACAACTCCTAGAAGGGCTCTTCCCTGACTAGTTTCTCCTATAACAAGCTGAATAGGATTAGCCGTAGCAGCATCAATTGAAACAACCTCCATCACCTGTTTCAA
The DNA here is from genome assembly GCA_015522635.1 of Candidatus Tiamatella incendiivivens. NCBI lineage: Archaea > Thermoproteati > Thermoproteota > Thermoprotei > Acidilobales > Acidilobaceae > Tiamatella (SeqCode) > Tiamatella incendiivivens (SeqCode). The sequence goes on from WALW01000013.1 coordinate 338, forward strand.
CCTGTTAAGAACATTAATAGGCCAAGCATCTTTCAAGTAAACTACAAACATATGTCCCACGCCAGCCTTAAAACAAGCATCCGAGGCCAGTTTCTCCAGTTCATCATCGTTACCCTCATGCCTCACAAGTCTATCCTGGCTAGCCTCACAAAATCCTATACCGAACTTTATAGAAGGACAAGATGTAATTAACGCTTCATATATATCCTCTACACTCTTAATAAAATGGGTTCTTCCAACAATGACGTTAACACCCTCAGGAACCTGAATATCGATAACCTTTAACTCCATCGTCCATCAAGCCTCCAGTCTATTTATTCTCACTCAATATATACATAAGGCTTGATACATCTAAAAAGTCTCTCTGAATCAGAACCAAAAAATTTAATGAAGATTAAATAAAAAAGATGAGATGTGTCCAGGGCTACCTGACGTTCACTATTAACATCATGTACATTATAGAGTTGGCGTAGAGGAATACGTATTGATCTCCGCCTGCTTCGTTGCCCCATATTATGCTTGGATTAGTACCATAAATGGGGATCATTACTAGGAATCTTCCATGAGCATCATCGGAAGCATTTACAACAGTCTTTATCCACGACACAGTATGGAACTGTCTGAATAATGTAGCATTCACAGTTATTGTACCGGTGGCACCATCTAACGGTAACACAATCACACCATAATTATCAACTTCTACCTCTCCCATATTACCAGTATAGACGAAACTATTCTTGGTCACAGCAGATCCTTGTCTGACGCTTACTAAATTATTGGAATACGAGCGATACGCGTTAAGCTGAATTGTCGGCTGATCCATACCTGTCGCAGAGAATACCTGATGAACAACCACCCAGTACAACAGATAACTATTATCATAGTTATCCAGCGGCGTCGGACCAATAGGCGCTATAACACTTGCTTTAGTAGTCGAGGGCCAGTCAAAATAATCATAAACTGCTCCAGTTAAACTTATAGAGTCCTTTAATGCTAATACAGAGCTGTCAACCCACTCTGGGTATCCTCCGTAGAACCATGTTGCCAGATAATTATATCCTGATCCAAGTACTCCTATATCGAAACTCGATGTAGGGTTCCTCCATGACACTGATACTTCTAGTGCTCCTAGTCTAGCATATCCGTTGTCAATCAATACTGGGAATGTTCTCCAGTCTCCTACTTCAGGCCTCCAGCTCTGGTCTAGCGCGTTTATGTAGTTATAGTTGTTGTAGAACTCGCGGCTATAATGTGGTCTAATAGTCACTCTAGTGTGTCTCATATCTACTATTGCGGGCACAGCTATTGATATTGGAACCATTGTTGTGCTAGTGCCGTCGGATATTTCTAGGTATCCTTCATATACTCCAGGCTTTGCTGATCTCGGGACAGTTGCAGTTACATCTAATGATCCAGGTGCGGATGCTTCCCTCGCTACATGGATCCATCTCCAGGTATACTTATTGTATAGCTCTATCGTCCCAGAGACAGACACTACATTATGTCCTCTATTTTCCTCGTTATAGTAGTTGTTTGAGAAGATTCTGTAATCTATTATTGGGGCGCTTGTAGCGCTTGAGGCGTCTATGCCAAATTCATTGTATAGGAAGCTTAGTATATTGTTCCTAGTTATTTGGAAGGCCTCTTGTAGGTTACCTACCTGTATCTGATACGTGTTTCCTTCACGTATATCATATTGTATTCTACCGGTTTCATATGGCTCTACCTTGTTGTCCCTGGTGAAGTCTACCCAGTAGCTAAGCTCTGCACCCATATACACCATAGAGCTATAGTTGCCGTTTCTTCCATACGGATCCATTACATTGTATGGATATGATATGGTGATCCTTGCTAGATCTGCATTTAGTATTTTCCCAAAGATTGGTCTAAATGCGAGTAGCAGTCTTGATCCGGGTGGCAGTTTTGCTAGATCCAAGTATAGGTGGCTCCCAGATATCCATGCATAAGGTCTACCGAACGGTACGAAACCTTGGCCGGGAATATAGATCTGGGACATCCTAGTATCAATTAACCTCCATACAGGCATACCGTATCTCTTCCTTAGATAAACAGCTTTGACAGAAACATCCTTCGAAGACCTTGGAGACAGCAGGTTTAGATTCATAGTCTTTGAAGCCCCAGGCTTTATCACACCGAAATACAGTGATGTATCAAAGGAGTTACTCAGGAACTGATCTACCCATTCTGTAGATGTTCCGAGTAGTTGACCCATAGTTTCATCAAATAACGTAGCTATGTTTGACACTGAATCACTGCTATATGCTAGTACTCCCTTACCCTCTTCTATGAATTGTATAGCTTTAGTTATATTAACATGACCGCTTCCCTGGGAGAATGGATCATATCCCATATCGCTAGCTGTGCTCTTAA
>WALW01000014.1 GCA_015522635.1 Candidatus Tiamatella incendiivivens
CAGTACTAGAATCGAAGGGATAAGGTGTACCGTCTTTTCCTCCTACTGCATAAGTGTACTTATAAGGCTCAATGAGATGTGTTACATTATCTTTGTCAGGAGAAGGTACATTATAAATTAGATCCGATATTAATGCCAATGCTCGTATAGCAACCGGCCCAGCTCCTCTTACTAAAGCCAATTCTTCCGGGTCACGTGGCTGATAATTGTACAGCATTTCCAGGGATTTCACGAGTTGTTTGTTGGGTTTGACAGGTATATAGTATCCCTTCTTACTTCGTTTTTGAATAGCTGTTCCAGTGTTTATGTAGTCAAGTATGGTCGGGCGGATGAGGGAGTTTGCTTCATTTACTTGGTTTAATATTTTCCCAGGCGGATCTTTAGACAGATCTGTTATAAACCTTAATGGCTCTAAGGCTTCTTTTACAGAAAGATTCAGAGTTACCCTAGTTTCAGGTATACCTGCTATTCCACTGTGTATGTTATGTATTAGTAATTGATCGATGTGATATCTTCTAGCCATTCTTTCCTTCTTACTCATTCCCTGTTGAACTACAATCCACGAACCTGCCTCAGATACTATAAGAGTATGATGGTATAGTTGGTATCCATCCTGGAAGAATGCTGTATCAGCTTTAGCTGCCAATCTAGATGCTTTCTTTAGGTCTTCCATTTTCTTTGATGAAAGATTGTAAAGTTCTCCTACAGCTTTTATTTCATCTGGAACCTTCAGTCCTTTAGATCCTTTCCCACCCAACACTATGAAGCCTAGTTCAGGGTTCTTCCATGTTAGATCTTTTAGAATTCCTGTGAGAACTGTAGTCGATCCTGAGCTATCCCAGTCCATTCCTATCACGTTGTTAAATGCTTGGAACCACAGAGGATCCTTGAGTCCCTCTAATATTGTATCAGGACCAAACTCCAAAATAATTACGTCTAATATATTTCTTGCTAATTCTCTCATTAGTTTTAGCATCCATCTTGGAACATGGCCTGAGTGAAGTGGTAGATCAGCTATTCCAGTCATACTTAAATGCGCTCCAACATTACCGTTGTTTTAAGTCTAATTTACTGGATTAATATATGAGGGGGATAAAGTTTATCCCTTTATTCTGTAAAATATGTCTATTAATTTTTATTTTTTTGGACAATAATTAACAATTAGGGGATAAAAATGGTTCTTCTTAAGAAACAGAGAAAGATTCCTCTTAAAGTCGAAGACATAATGTCTGTACCTCCAATTACAGCACCAGAAGACGTTACAGTCAGTGACGTATCACATTTAATGTATGAGAATAGAATAGGATCCGTTCTTATAGTTGATAATCAGGGTAAGCTAATTGGAATTGTAACTGAGAGGGATATCACTCACGCTTGTGCAATGGGTATTCTTGGAAAGGAAACCAAAATCTTCGCAATTATGACCGAGAATCCTATAACCACAACTCCTCAAGAATCAATCGAAGAGGCTTTCAAAAAGATGAAAACCGGAAATATACGGCACTTACCTGTAGTCGATGAAGAAGGAAGACCTATCGGAGCATTATCGATGCGTGACATTACAGATGCACTATTTAGTTTCATATTAGTACTATTCTAATCTTTTTTACACTTCAATATTCCATACATCACCAGGGTTTAATACCACTACCTTTACACCAGGAGCTTTTTCTTTTACTAGATTCCTAAACTCTTCAGGTGTTCCATATAGTACCGGGAACGTCTTGTAGTGCATTGGAATAGCTACCTTAGGCTTAATCATGTCAACGGCGTATGCAGCCTCTACAGGGTCCATTGTGAAATGGCCTCCTATTGGTAGGATTGCTATATCGGGTTTGTAAATTTTCCCAATTAATTCCATTTCAGATGCTATACTAGTATCTCCTGCATGGTATATAGTAGCCTCTTTGCCCATAACTATAACTCCAGTGGGTGATCCTATCGGGGAACTATGGTTTGCTGGAACGAAAGCTGCTTTCAGCCCATCCAATAGGACAGGGCCTCCCATGTTTGCTCCTATCCCTCTTCCCGTATCGCCTAGTTTCTCCGCAATGTAGTTAGCTAATTCGAAGATTGCGACGACCTTCGCTTCAGGATTATTCTCCATTATTTCGATTGTATCACCAACATGATCGTCATGCCCGTGTGTTAGTATGATATAATTAACGTTCTCCAGATTAGAAGGTTCCTCTACTTTCATAGGATGAGTTAGCCAAGGGTCGATCAGTATCTTTTTACCATCCAAGTAGAGCTCAAAAGCCGAGTGACCATAGTATTTGAGGTATCCCATTTCATGCACCACCTCCAATATGATTTGTTCCACCATGTTATAGTAGCATTGAATTGTTTTAAGCTAATCTCATAGTATTCTTATATTACCCCAGAATGCATACGTCAAGATTTTGGTGTTAGAGCTTGGTTTCGAGGGTTACTTTCGTCAGGGTTTTGAAAAAACTGTCCTCAAGAAAAGTTAAGTATGTAGTTATAGGGGACTCTGTATTACACATAGCGACCGGAGGCTCGTCTATGGGAAACGACATAGACCTATTCGTTTTTCAACCCGATTTACTGGCTGAGGAGGAGTTTTACCATAAGCTTGCAGATGAATTAGGGTGGAGTGTTGGCCAGACATGGTTGGGTACTCCAAAGCTTATTGCCAGAGAAGTCGGTGAGAGTGTTGATGTCGACTTATACACTAACCTATTCGATTTCTTCATCTCACCTGAACTTTTAAAGACAGCTAGCCGTGTTAGAATCAATAATTTCAGGGTTAAAGCAATGGAACCTGAGGCTTATCTTCTTCTAAAGGCAAAGTTCGCTGATGCGTCTAAAATGAAGGAGTTGAAATCTTTTTTTGGTAGCCGGGGTTTTAATCAGAGGAAAATAGAGGAATACCTTAAGCTTATGCCTAGAGAAGATGAACGTGTAGTTAGAAGGAAACTCAGAGATATAGGGTTCAACGTTTAGATTACTTCTTGAACCCCGCTCCTTTCTTCTTAGGTCTCAAATCTCTACTTTTACATCTCCTACATTTAGTGGCTCCAGGCGGATTTATTGCACCACAACGCCTGCATATCATTTTATTTAATACTCTAGCTTCGACGATCGCAATTTTCTCCGGGTCAGTCACCGGCATTTTTTCTCACCCATTAGCCCTCTTCAAATCCTTGAAGTAAACAGGCTTTTAAGAATTACCTTACCATACTCTATCCTAGTATGTTAATGTTTAAAGTCTATACACATTAAAGCTTAACCATACTGGGGATACGGGGTACTCTGATTAACAATAATGATGAGGTGATGAATAACGGTAAAAATTCCGCTGGACACTATTTGCGTTAAAAGCGGTGTTCTCTGCCCGAACTGTAGGAGAAAAGTAGAGAGCGGCCTTTACGACCCTTTCGAAGTTGATTTAATGAGAGTTCTCCTCGACCTTGAGGAAAAAGGTGAGTCTTGGTTAAGGAACAGTGAGTATGTGAAAGCCTACATGTTCGACGGTTTCCTCGTTATATTAATACGAATAAGAAATGCCTTTGGTTTCAACCTGAATAGAACGGCGAGGGAAATCGCAAAAGAAGTGGGGGCAAAATTCGTCAAGATAATTGACTACAGAGGTAAAGATCTACGTTATCTAGCACAACAACTGCTTGCACCGGCTAAAGTTCACGGCGTTAACATAGTCTACCTGCCAGATGGTTCCACTATGTATACTATAAGAGTTAGCAGACGAGATCTCCATAGACTCCAAGTTGACAGAGAATTACTTGAAAAGGCTTTAAGTAAGATTTATGGGGAAAAAGTAGCTATAGTTCCAGAAACCTTATCCTAGCTAACTGAACCACTTGTCTAAACTAGTCATTTGTGTCCGTAGGTTCTCTCTATAAGCCTTTCTGAGACGCTCAATAGCCTTTTCTACTCTTGTAGGATTGAAATCATGTATCTCAACTAGTATCCTATAAATCTCCTTCTCGTTAGGCTGACTCCACGTTATGATATAGTCATTTGTAACTACAGGATTCATGAAGTAATCGAATACCCGTCTTACGTCAATATTCGCACTTACTTCAATATACTTAATGATCTCTTCCATATTACCAAGAGTTTTAACTAGTTTCAAAGCAGTCTTAGGACCTACTCCTTTCAGCCCGCCTGGATTATAGTCGGTTCCTAGCATTATCCCAATAAGAACTAATTGCTCCCTAGATATTCCTAGTGATTTAAGTAAGATGTCTAGCTCGACTACTTCAGGTTTTATATCTGTATACAAGTCTCGTCCAGGAAGCTTCCGCCTCCCAGTTATACCTAGATTTCTCACCAACCTAGGTGTACCAAAGAGAAATGAATCGTAATCTTGGCTTCCTGAAGCCCACGCATCTCCCTTTCTTGCGATATATGCTGCCTGGGCTTCCCCTTCTTGCGGAGCTTGGATAAAGGGTATACCCATCGACTTAAGGAGTAATTTGGATTCCTCTACCATTTCACTGGTAAGTCTAGCAGTTGCTTGAGCATATTTCCTCATGGCCCCTATGTCTCCTGCCTCCACGGCTTTCTTATATTTCTTATCAGCCTCTAACTTCATCTCCATTCTTTTCTTGATTTCAGCTCTCTTCATTTCAGGAGGATTGCCGTCAAATACATAGGCAGGCTTGACACCTTCTTCAGCCATATTGATTGATCTATAGAATAGGCCGCTCAAATGGCTTGTTATTCTGCCTTCATGATCCATTAGAGGCGTCCCGTCAGGTTGCCTAATGGCTGCGAGAAATTGGTACAGCATATTATATGCATCCAAAGCTATGATTCTTCCCTTCAAATCCCGTAGGTCTACTTCTTTCTTAACATCACCTGGAATTAACCCCCTAAGATTAACCCCCATTTCTCATCATTCCCCTCTAAGTCTTATTAGAAGCTCATCACCGCTCACTGATACAAAGATTAAGTCTCTCATTTCAAGGATCATTAATGCCTTATAAAATTCTGATTTACCTATACCATATTGCCTGAATAACCGTATAAACAGTTCTTTATCAGTAGTCCCCCCTTTCACATTCTGTAATTCTTCATATACTATGTTTATTACAGGTAAAGGCTTCCATACCAATGCTAAAGCACCTCTCTTTCATTTCCGATGGATATCCATCCGATAAGCTGACTAAAAACCTCATAGAGAGGTTGTCATTTTTATATTGGCTGTAATCCCTGTGATATATTTAACTCAAAAATAGGTTTTATGTATATATAGTTGGTTTAGCCCTCATCATATCCTTGCTATACCTTTGTTTAGCTTTTTCCATCCATTCCTCATAGTATCTTACCATTTGCTCGTTTATACTAGGGCGTACCTTCTTCAAGGCCTCATCGAAATGCCGCATTCTCACAATAGTTGTAGATAAATCTTCTCTAAGTGCTATTAGAGCAGCTTCCCTTACTAAAGCTTCTATATCCGCTCCTGTATATCCCTCTGTATTCTCGGCTAGCTCTATGAGGTTTACATCTGTAGACAGAGGTACTTCTCTTGTATATATCTTTAGTATTTCTAGTCTAGCCCTCTTATCTGGAGGTGGTACGTAAACTAGCTTCTCAAGTCTCCCTGGCCTGATTAGAGCAGGATCTATCATATCGGGTCTGTTGGTAGCTGCAATAACTATAACGTTTTCCAACCTTGCAATTCCATCCAACTCTGTTAGAAGCTGTGAAACTATCCTCTCCGACACACGGGAGTCTAATGCATATCCCCTTGCAGGAGCTATCGCATCTATCTCATCGAGAAATACAACAGTCGGTGAATATTGCCTGGCCTTTCTGAATATTTCCCTTATAGCCTTCTCACTTTCACCAACCCATTTACTCAATACTTCGGGGCCCCGTACTGCAATGAAACTCGCTCCACTCTCTGTTGCTGCTCCTCTAGCGAGTAATGTTTTCCCCGTCCCAGGAGGACCGAAGAGCAGTATTCCTCTGGGAGGCCTTATTCCAAGCCTGGTAAAAGCCTTAGCGTACTTTAAGGGCCATTCTACAGATTCGATAAGCTCCATTTTAGCTTCTTCTAACCCTCCAATATCAGTCCATTTAGTTTCAGGAACCTCGATGAAAATTTCTCTAAGCCCACTAGGTACTATTTCGTTAAAAGCAGCCATGAAATCCTCCATTCGAACCTCCATTTTCTCCAGTATCTCAACAGGAATCTGCTCTTCTTCCAAGTCGATCTCAGGTAAGTATCTTCTTAGTGCATGCATTGCTGCCTCTCTTACTAGTGCCGCTAAATCTGCCCCTGTATAACCATGTGTTATTTCTGCCATCTTCTCTAAATCCACATCATCGTTTAGGGGCATATGTCTTGTGTGAATTTGTAGGATCTCCAGTCTCCCAGTCTTGTCCGGTAATGGAACCTCTATCTCCCTGTCAAATCTACCCGGCCTTCTAAGGGCAGGATCCACAGCGTTAGGCCTATTAGTAGCTGCAATGACAATGACGTTCCCTCTCGACCCAAGGCCGTCCATTAAAGCCAATAATTGCGCTACAACCCTTCTCTCTACTTCTCCTACAACCTCGTCTCTTTTAGGTGCTATTGCATCTATTTCATCGATAAATATTATACTTGGAGCATTCTTCCTAGCCTCTTCGAATATTTCTCTGAGCCTTTGCTCGCTTTCTCCGTAAAACTTACTCATAATCTCAGGTCCATTTATGGCAATAAAATAAGCATCACTCTCGTTTGCAACAGCTTTAGCAAGAAGCGTTTTACCTGTTCCGGGAGGTCCATATAGCAATACTCCTTTGGGAGGTTCTATGCCAAGTCTCTTGAATACCTCAGGATGTCTTAGCGGTAACTCAATGAGTTCCCTTACTCTTTGAACTATCTGTTTTATCCCACCTATATCTTCATATGTTATACGAGGAACACCTATCTGGGAAACCGGCTTACCTAGAATCTCAATTACTGTATCTTCGGTTACAATAACAGGCCCCTTAGGTTTTGTTGAAACCACCATTAATGGGATAGCTTGGCCTATAACAGCCACCATTATAATATTTTCTTCTAGCAAAGGCTGGTTTATCAATTTCTTCTTAACAAATTTCTTGAACCCCTCATCAATACTCATAGTATAGTTAGTGGGAGCAAGTTTTACTTTCACGGCTTTTCTCGAATCAGCTTTCCTAACTATTACCTTATCTCCTATATTTACTCCTGCATTTTTCCTTGTCACACCGTCCATTCTAATTATATCCAGACCACTGTCCTCAGGTAAAGCAGGCCATACTATTGCTACAGTTTTCTTCTTTCCTTCAATCTCCACTATATCTCCAGGTTCTAATCCTAGCTTTCTCATTATAGCCATGTCAATCCTAACTTTGCCCCTACCACTATCCCTCGGCTTTGCCTCGGCGACACGTAAAGTTACTTCCTTTTTATCGTCTTTCTCAGGTGCCTGTGCTGCCATAATCTCCACCTTTAGGCGAATTTACCCATTTTATTATTGCTAGTATTCGAGGGTTTTTTAACTAATGGATAATATTTTTGCAAAGTCTAACTAGGTAGATCGGAACCTGGAATGAAGAAAACTTGCTTAAGAAATCGAGCTTAGAACTCACTAAGTCTGTGAACAGCCTCTATCTCAACTTCATCGACTAACTCGTGGCTCTTAAGTATTTCCTCTAAAGTATCTGTACCTCCCTCAGTTTCCTCGGGAATCACAACATAAAGTTTCAGAGCTTTATATCCGTATGCTATGGGTTCCTCAACTGTTTTAGCGATATCATAGCCCTCAGGGAGTTTCCTCCTAATATCATCCACTAGAGAGTCAAAATCAACATCTACTCCGCTCGGAAACACTTTTGCAACTACTAGTACCTTAGCCATCTAATCTCACCACTCTAAGGGCCTTCAAACCCACATACTGGGCACTTGTATTTAACCCCTAGTGATCTACATCTAGCACAGCGCCAGATAACTATCTTACCACAGTTAGGGCAAACGAAACTGGTTGCTCTGTCTCCCGGGTGTATTATTCTACCGCAACTAGTACAGACTGGAGTTTCAACAGTATCGTAGAGGCTTATCTGATTTGGTTGACCGACACTCACTTCTCTACACCCTCCTAAACATCCCTCATAGCTCTTGGGGTTATTTAATATTATATTAATATACAGTAACGTGAATTTTTATGGGATAGGAACATGGCTGGTTACAAACAGGCATTAGTTCTTAGAAGAGATCTTGGAATGGGGCCTGGTAAAGCGGCTGTACAAGCTGCACACGCATCTGTGGAGGCTGTATTCCTAGTACTTGATTCTCCCAATAGGAAATGGAAGCTTTGGCTCTCAGAGTGGAAGCTGAGTGGACAGAAAAAGGTAGCATTGCGGGTTAACAGTTTCGATGAACTGATCAACATTTACAATGAGTGTAGAAGTATGGGTTTACCTTGTAGTATTATACGTGACGCCGGGCTAACTCAATTACCCCCAGGGACTGCTACTGCCATTGCTGTTGGACCGGGACCGGGAGAAACTGTGGATGAAGTCACGGGGGAGTTGAAACTTTATTGAAGAACAAAAACTATCGTTTCACTGAATCCTTATACGGATTTCCCCAAGGCCTCATTAAATGCAGAGCCCGGATAAGAGATTTTGTGGTAGCAGAACATCTGCTGAGAGATGGGGGATCTAAATATCTGTATATGATAAGGAAGCCCAGTGGAATTGGTTTCCTTGCATTTCTAGATAGGCTTACCAAAAAAATTGGAAAAGTGAGTTTTGCCGGAATTAAAGATACGTCAGCAACTGCATACTTCTATGTTTCAAGTGATCAAAAAATCAGTAATCCAAGTAGGATAATGTGGTTTATAGGTAAAACCAAAGAGCTATCACCTGCTTCCAATGCAGGAAACTCCTTTAGAATAAGTATTGAAATAAACGAGCCGAAAGGTTGTAAGGGTTATTTAGATTTAATAAAACAAAGGCTATGTGAATCACGCCCTACGTATTTCGCGAATTTTTATGGATACCAACGCTTTGGTTTTAGTCGGCCTACAAATCATATCATAGGAAAAGACCTGAAAAACAAAAACCTATTTAGTATTTGGCTTTACGTTAGATCTAAATACAGCAAAAGTCTCCCGCTGATTGAAAGGAATATTCTTAAAAGAGGAATAGATCGTTTAAATATTAACCCTTCGATTCCGAGTGATCTTAAAGGCATAATACTTGAGTCGTATACTTCGTACATTTTTAATAGAGTAGTTTCCAGGTTGGTAGATGTAACTAAACCAATCATATTCGAATCGGATTATGCCTTCCTGGAAAGCATGTTTCGTGGAGGCAAAATTTATTGTGGTAGCAGTGTAACCAATGCTTTCTTTGCTAGAATAGGAATCATAGGAGAAACAATAGATAGTGTAGTATTTGAGGAGGTAGTTAAACCTAGAGCAAATGTATTCAAGAGAAGGCCCGTTTTTGCCCCAGTCTGTAATTATACTTGTTCTAGAAATGGAGACATTTTTGATTTGTCTTTCACATTACCAAGTGGAAGTTATGCTACAGTATTATTGGGTGTTCTAGGCATTTTAGCCGTATAGAAAGATGTTTAAAAATCACTTACAAATGTAAACTGGTATATCGATTTTACTCAAAAGCGAGGTAAGCCGAAACCCTAAACTGAACCCCTTATAGGAGCCCTTGGACCCGACGACGACAATATCTGCATTAAAGGATACTGCAGCCTTTATTAAGTCCTCTACAGGATCCCCTGTCCATACAATGCTATCATATTCAAATTCCTTAAAGCCTTCAAATACTCCTTTAATTCTATTCTTTGTTTTTCCTACAATTTCCTTATCAATTTGTGTTACTATAATGAACACTCTGACGAATGGTTTCTTACCTGTTGCCCCATATATTGATCTAGCAAGCCTTTTGGCGTCCTCTAAACTACATATTAGTGTTTTTACTTCATTCTCGTCATCCGGATTTTCTAGCCAACCTGATACAAGTATGTGATCGAAGTTAGGCTTGGCTCTATTTTCCATCCACTCTTTTTTAACAAGTAGAACTGGTTTATTTGACAGTTGAGCTACTTTACGAGAAGTTGACCCTAAGACAAGCTCTCTGAACCATCCCTTTCCCCCAGTTGCCATAACTATAGCATCTACATTGAGCTCGTCTGCTTGTTTTACAATAACTATAGCAGGATCGCCTGCCCACATAGTACAGATGTTTACTTCCTCGAATAAATCCTTTATTTTATCTTTGTATTCATTTAGTGTCTTCTCAGCCTCTTTGATATACTGTCTCATTATATCTCCAATATCGTAGCCCGCAGCAGGGTGTTCTATTTTCAGTTCATCCAAAACATGTAAAAGCCATATCTTTTTTATACCCATCATATTAAGGGTAGGAAGCCACTCCATAAGTGTTTCAGAATGACTAGAGAAATCTATAGGTACGAGTGCCTTTGTTATAGCCATCCCACATACCTCCTTTATAGTTTAAGTATTTCAACTAGGATGAAATAAATACTCATCAGTACAAGTCCCACGGGAACTCCTATCCTTGCCCATTCTCGAGAGGTTATCTTAAGCCTCCCAGCAGCCACTATATTAGGGATATTGCCTGGTATAAGCATTCCTCCTGAGATTATTAACCCCATTAAAGCGCTTTTTATCTGAGCTACAGCCAAGAACGGGGCTATTTCAGCGGCTGTTAAGGTAGCGTTGTCTAGTATTGCGGAAACCATGTTAACCCAGAAAAGTATGTATGCAGGGATTTTAGAGAAATACCATTTTACTAGAGGAGTAAAACTATTGCCTAGTAATTCCAAAGCCATAACGAACATGTAGACTTTAACTGCTCTCCAAGTAATCGTTCTAAGAGTCTCCTCATACTCACCCATGATTGCTTCTCTTGATCCTTCCTTCGCTGCATCCTTTTTGAGCCTATAGCCTGTATACAGAGATATAGCTATAACTCCTGGGACTATAAAGGGACCTAGTAGCCAGAGAAGATAATCAAAACTCTCTCCAAGCTTTGATATAGCAATAGTTGCTAAAGGCTCGCCAACAGGGGTCAAAGCTGCTCCCATTCCAACAGCAAAAGAGGATATAACAACGAACTCTATTCTAGCTCTTCTGGGCACGGGAAGTGCGGCAGCTATTTCTGCTAGGATTACGGCTGTAACTATGACAGAGATAATACTAGATGTAAGCCCAAATACGGTTACAAATATAACACTAAACCAGAAAGGCCCCACTCGATTATACAATGCTAGTATCCCTGAATTTATTTGTCTATGGTAATAGTAGAAAAAGAGGCCCGCTAGGAACACCACCTGTGTTATTCCGATAGGTTTCCCTGATATGAACAAAGGTGTCCTTAACGCTATTACCAGCAAGTGCTTTGCCTGTTCCACACCTATCAAGCCGGAGAAATAGAGAACAGCAACACCTATACTTCCCATAAGCAAGAAAAAGGGTTCAAGGTTTTCCTCGATTTTCTTACTTTTAAACGGTAGTACAAGAACAAGGAGAAGTATGACTCCTAGTGAGATGACAACGCTAGTGATAGGTTGCTCTGGAACCTCTAAATGGAACATCAATCGTGCACCTCGAACCGGTGGGAAACCCTTGGATTATAATGAACAGAGAGAAACCTCCTTTTAACTATTATATACCAATCCCTAAATCTACCTGATATTTGGATAAGAGATCGGCATGAAAGGCAGTAATGGTGCGGTCAAATGCTTAGATCCAGAATTACTAGGAATATGCTAGTCATGGGAATGGGATGGATAATTCTAATGGCATTTATAACCGGCATACTAACAGGGCTCGTAACGATTATATTTAGCTTATTTCTCCATTATATCGAGGCAATAATCTTACCTTGGATAGGTATCCTTCCATTCGAGCCCGGTAAACCGATAAATGCTTTATATGCTGTAAATTTCGTTAAACATAATTTCAATCCCACAAAGCTTTTAATAGCGTATCTAATAGGTTCAGCATTTTCTGGATATATAGTCTATAGAGTTGCACCAGAAACCGCTGGACATGGTACAGACGTAACAGTAAAAGCAATACACCACTACTGGGGTGCAGTTAGAGCTAGAGTTCCCGCCGTAAAACTATTTACCTCGGGTATTTTTGTAGGAATGGGAGGTAGTGCCGGTACTGAAGGGCCCCTCGTTCAATCTGGTGCAGGAATGGGCTATTTGGTTGCTCAACGTATTAAAGCCGATAAATATCTGAGGAGAATGTTCGCCATTGTAGGTATAGGAGGAGCCATAGGAGCAGTATTTAGGGCTCCACTAGGAGGATCCGTATTCGCCATAGAAGTACTCTATAGAAAAGACTATGAAACAAGCGCTTTCGTTCCCGCTATAGTAACATCAATAACCAGTTACACTGTTTATAGCACATATTATGGTTTTAAGCCTCTTCTACCTCTAGGAAAAATACCTATAGGTGCATGGGACATTCTCTTCGCCATTCTCATAGGAATATTTATAGTACCTTTCAGCATAGCGTTCGTCAAAATATTTTATTGGTTTGAAGAAGGTACACCACAATATTTACCAAATCTATATCAAAGAATTCTTGTCGGCGGGATACTAGCAGGAGTAACTGCTTTTATTATAACTAAAATAGATCCACTCTCTGCTCTTGGACTCGTTTCCAGAGGTTATCTAGCTGTCGAGGTAGCATCAAAGATGGGAAGCATCCCATTAACAACCCTATTCCTCATAGCAATAGGAAAAATATTAACCACAAGTATGGGTGTAGGGATGGGAAATAGCGGTGGAGTGTTCTCTCCAATGATTGTAATAGGATCTTCTGTCGGATTACTTTTAGGGGAAATAATGCAATCTTTGGGGATGCATCTAGCAGGGCCTACATACTTTATTGTTGTGGGAATGTCTGCTATGATTGCAGCTACAGCCAAAGTTCCACTAACCGCTATAGTTATGACGAGTGATATGATGGGAAGTAATTGGATGATACCTGCAAGTGCAATAGGAGCTGTAATAGCTTATGCACTGTCAGGAACTAAATACACTATATATGGAAGTCAGTTAATGGATAGAAGTAGAAGCGTTGCCGGTCGCAAATCCATTCATTTCTAAGTAAGAATTCTTATTTTCTATTTACTAGAAATACGAAAGGGAGCTGGCGCCGTGGCCGGGATTTGAACCCGGGTCACGGGCTTGACAGGCCCGCATACTAAGCCAGGCTATACTACCACGGCTTCCAGTGGTTTCTTTTTAGGTATCTTGATGGTTTATATAGTTTCCTGGAGGGTTGCAGGGATTTGAGCATTCTAGAAAAAGGCTTTTACAAAATAAGGGGCCCAGGAAAGCTTAGACTTACAGGATGTAACATAGATATAATGGGAATAACATGTAGTGGGGAGTGTGATTTTGTAATCCCTACGGGAAGAACCTATCTTTTTAGAGTCAAGGGAAGTAAATGCACGTACATGGCTTCCCCTAGGGAAGCCATGGTCGTAGAGGATGATTGGGGAGGTCTCATATACAGTATTCGGGATAAAATAATATCCATACTAAAAGAAAGCAGTCATGATGGAGTAGTATTCATAGGACCACCGGACTCCTTTAAAAGTACAATTTCAACTCTAGTATTCAATACCATTTTCTCAGCAGCCGATCATCTAGAAGTGAGACCTTGTTATATAACTACAGACGTAGGGCAAAACGAAATATTCATGCCTACTTTCATCTCAGCGACAATCTTACCTGTATATCCAGGCATACAGGTTAACAATACAATTAACTGTTTTACAGGAGCAATCTCGCCTGCCTTTAATACTGAGAAATATCTATGGTGTATCACACATTTAGTCGGTAGACTGCGTTCGGATAGAAATTTTTTCATTGTCGATACAGATGGATGGATAAACAGTTACAAGGCTATATATAGCAAAATGATGATAGCCGAACTCTTTGATGATCCACTAATAGTATACACGGGCTTGGATGAGGAATTTAAGAAGTATCTTTATTATCATTTCAATGACATAACCGAATACAATATACCGAAGAGTATCATAACAAACAAAACCTCTAGTGAAAGAAGAGTTCATCGTGCCCGGCTCGTCTTGAGAGCCTTTAGGGATCCTTGTAGAATTATAATAGATTGCCAGAAGTCCATGATAGCAGGTCTACCCATTTTCCACGGATCCAAAACCGATATATCTCGATTTGGAGTACCAACTGTTATCTACGCGGAAAACTGGAATGGTAAAATTATCGCTGTTTTAGAGGATAAATTCTCATACAAACTACAGGACAAAGATATCGAAGTTCTAAGAAAAAACTGGGAACAAGGGCTTATTGCAGCACTTTACAATAAAGGTGAAGTTAGAGAGGTAGGACTTGTAGAGAAGGTTGATTATAGGAAAAAGAGATTAGCTATAATCACTAATAAAGGGGCGTCCTTTGACTATATTGAAATTGGTAGGACATCATTTCCAGGAGTTCTAGAAACTTTAGAACACTCGTTACAGTAGTATGGGGGAAATGATAGTTGAGGATAAAAGAAATAGTAGTTAACAGTGAAGGATTATCCTTTGTTAGAGATAGTAGGAGAGTGAAAAACCAAGTTATCAACATCACTTTACCCCTAGAAATTCTAGAATGGATAAAATGCGAGAAAAATAGGCGCATTCTACTTAGCGTGTGCAATTTACCTATTTTGAAAAAGAGAATCGAGAACCCTAGATCTCTTAGGAGTCTTATACTTCTGTTTTACTCTATAGCTAAAAATATTCCTCCTTATAAGATAGCCTTGAAATTTGGTGTACACCCTGAACAACTTTACAGACACCGTAGAGCATTAACATCAGCTGGCTTATATAGTGCATTAACTATGATTCTAGAAGAGAGATGTTAGTTAAGAAGGGGCGGACGGGGTCCGCCGCTCTCCCTGGCTGAGCTACGGGCCCAACCAACTCAGCCAAGGCATATGAGAATATGTTTTACAGGAAGGGATTTAAGTATTCCTGTAAAACATGACTAACTCCATGATAAAAACTAAAGACTGCAAAGAAAATTATTCCATATCCGGGCCGTTGACATGGGAACCCGGGGCAATTGCCCTACGGACCTGTCTATGGGATGATGATAAGGCCCGCATGTGAGGCCCCACACCGATTGAAGTAAAAATAAATGGTGAAGGCGTTGAAAGCGGCTGTTCTGGTTGCATATGATAACAAAGGTGTTCTAATGGTACATAAAACATGCAAGGACGGCTATCCCTGGAGCTGTGATCTTGCATTTCCCGGTGGGAGGCTAAAGCCGGGTGAGACTATAATTGAAGGAGCATTAAGAGAAGCTGAAGAAGAAGTTTGTATGAGTAGTGATAACTTGAAGATAAGAAGTATATTACCTCTAGAGCGGCCTTTAAACGTTCCTGATATTATCGTGTATCCTGTATTAGCCGAGATGCTTCCCGGGGCGACAAAACATGTATGCAGTAATGAAATAGATAAAATCCTAATCGTTCCCTGGAATAAAGTCTGTAGTTTCCGTTTAGAACCATGGGTTCATCCTCTTAGGAAAATAGCCATCGAAGGAATAGTCCTGAAAGAAGGGTTGGCAGTCTGGGGAATGTCTTTAAGAATACTAAAAAGAGTTAAAGACCTCATGTGCAGGGACTGGGATTGATCTATGTATAATAAGATATGCCCAGGCGATCCGGAGATATATCAGGTACATAAGAGAAGGGCTATTTCAAAGAAGTGTTTCAAAGAAGATATAAGGAAACGGGTTCAGAATACTGTGTCAAAATTTAACATGTTCACCCCCCACGATAAACTAGTCTTAGGTTTATCTGGTGGCAAAGACAGTTATGTATTGTTAGATGTTCTAGCACAAATACATGATCCAGGGAAGATTATTGGCGTATCAATAATCGAGGGAATCCCTGGATATAATAAACCAGGAGATATCAGATATATGAAGGCTCTTGCCCGGGATAGAGGAGTCGATGTTATAATAACTAGCATCAGAGAATATGTAGGAGAGACATTATATGAAATTGTAAAGCATTCGTGGAAAAATAACTTAAACGTCTCTCCTTGCACTTTTTGTGGGGTATTGAGACGTAGAATACTAAACTATTATGGCAGAATTCTAGGTGCCGATAAAACGGTGACGGCCCACAACCTGGATGATACTGCACAAACAATGTTGACTAATATTTTTAGGGGGGATATAATTGGTTTAATCAGGCAAAATCCGAAGACGACCTGCTCTAATCCCAAATTTGTTAACAAAGTAAAACCACTCCGATATGTTTATGAGTATGAAGCTGCACTATACGCAGCGATCGATGGATTTAAGTTCCAAGACACAGAATGTATGTTCATTAACCAAACTCCGACATTTAGAGCTAAAATCAGGGAAGTACTCTACAAGCTTGAAGCGGAATATCCTGGTGTTACTCAAGACATAGTAGAAACCTTGGATGATGTGACAAGTAAAATGATTAAGAAAAATCTTCTAAAAACAATAAATCTTCCTTTATGCAGGCTCTGCGGAGAACCAACCAATGAAGGTAGAACCTTATGTAAGCTCTGTGAATTACTCGGGAAGGCGGGTATATACAATCCTATATATCAAGTAAACTTTAAAGAATATACCAAGACCATGAGTATAAATTAAGAGGAACCCGAGGGGGGTGTTAAAGGTGTTGAAAGCCTGGGTGAAGATACCTGTTCTGATTAAACAGGGAAGCATGGATAAAGGATGGCGGGTCGGTAAGGGGTTTAGTATAGGAGAACTAAATGAGGCTAGCTTATCAGTTAAAAAAGCCCGTAAAATGGGATTACCTGTTGATACGAGACGGAGAAGCATCCATGAGTATAATGTTAGCAAATTGAAAGAGACACTTGGGAAATCAGAGTAGAACGATTTTTATTAACCAGTCTGATAGGTTATATGACATTGCAGGATGCCGCGGTAGTATAGCCCGGCCAAGTATGCGGGCCTTTCGAGCCCGTGACCCGGGTTCAAATCCCGGCCGCGGCACCATAGAATTTATTTCATAAGGGTGTATGGATGCTTGGAATTGCATGACTTTAAGAACATTTTTGTCGACTTGGATGGAGTCATCTAGCTAGAAGGAAAACCTTTAGAAGAGAATGTCAAGTCACTAAGGAATGCACTTAAACGTGGACTGAATGTGTTTGTAGTCACCAACAATTCAACGAGGAGTAGAAGAACCTACAGTTACCTACTGTGTTATATAGGATTGGAAATCGTTCCCTCGAATATGATAACAAACTCTTACAGTGTAGCTATGTATATAAGGAAAATAGGATGAGAAGGCATTCCAATTCTCCCTATAGGAGAGGCAGGATTGATAGAAGAGCTCTCTTTACAAGAACATGATATTCTAACTATGAGTGAATGGCAGTATGCATGATATGTCGTTGTCGGTTTGAATAGAAATGTTAGCTATGAACAAGTCTCAGCAGGGATCAGAGCTGTCAGAAATAATGCTAGGCTCATTGCCACGAATAGAGGTGAATTATTGCCGTCTTCCACTGCCCCCAAGCTAGGTGCAGGGGGTATTGCAAGTATGATAGAAATCTCTGGTGGTTTGAAGGCTTGGGCAATAACTGGTAAGCCTAGTGATATTCTAAGAGATATTCTTATCGATCTCGTTGGAAGCCTATGGAACTCTGTTTTTATCGGAGACAAGCTTTCTACTGACGGAGAACAAGCTAGGATTATGGGTATTCCAGCGATAATGATGGGCAAACAAAGTTATGATGTCACACGAAAAGATAATATTATGAATGTTTTGTTTGTTAATAATCTTCTTGAGGTTTCATAGACAATTGTTGGGTTATGGCGGGCTGATATGTATATGGATGCACCTTCTAAACAAGAAATTGGTAGAACTGGCGAGTATGTCTCTTCTGTAGGTTTAGGTACTTGGAGTATTAGAGATTACAAGAGAGCTTTTGAAGTATTTGTGGAAGCGTTGAATAGTGGAATTGATAATATCGACACTGCTGAAATGTATGACTCTGGTCGGGCAGAAGAATTTGCTGGGAGAGTGGTAAGAGAAGTCGGTAAGGAAAATGTGTTTATAACCACAAAGATGCTTCCTAGTCATTTAGTAAGTAGAGACCAGGTGATAAAGGCTTCCAAAGCAAGCTTAAGAAGGCTTGGATTAGATACTGTCGACCTGTTTCTTATACACTGGCTTAACCCGAGTTTACCTATTGAAGTTCAAGCTAGGAATTTTGAGGCGGTAGTAGAGGAAGGTTTATCCCGATACATAGGGGTGAGTAATTTCGATATAGACGAACTTCGGGAAGCCGTAGCTTCTACCAAGAAGGCTGATATTGTAGTAAATCAAGTACACTACAGTGTTTATCATAGATACCTTGTTGAACGTGGGCTAGGTGACTTCTGTGTTAAGGAAGGAATAACTATACAAGCGTACACGCCTATAGAAAGGGGTAGAGTAGCAAAAGATGATCTCTTAAAACGGATTGCTTCTCAATATGACAAGACACCTATCCAGGTAGCTTTAAACTACGTAGTATCCCATCCAAAAGTAATAGCCATAATTAAAACTGAGAACCATAATCATTTAATAGAGATTCTTGGTTCATTAGGATGGAACCTTAGTGTAGAAGATATTAGACTAATACAAGAAAAGATTGGTTCTTAGAGGCTTATTGTCAAGCCATCTTTAGGTATAATCATGTTTTTCAGTTTCTTTGTTAACAGTTCCTTAAGGCTGGACTCCGACAAGTGTATCGGAACAATAAGCGACGGGTTTAATAGTGATGCAATTTTTATCGCCTGTGTTACTGTTAAATGGCCTGTAGTTTCAGCTACTTCTTCAAAGTTTGATGGTAAAGTAACTTCTATAAATAAAACCTGTGGTTTCTTAGGTATCGATTCAACTAGGTCTTCTCTATATCCAGTGTCTGAAGTATATACAAGAAGTGGTTTGTCATTCTCATCGTGGAAAACAACGCCATACGTGGGTACCTTGTGGTAGACCTTAAATATACACCCCCAATAACGCCCTGCAAATAATTTCTCACCTGAAGATATCTTCTCTAATTCCAGGTTTAGCGTAGAAGGCATAAATATAGATAGATATGAGCTCAATTCGCTATAAGCGTCTTGATGCGTGAAAACCTTCAAGTATGGACATTTTTTTTCAATAAGTTTTACACCTAGAGATGGTAGCCCAGCCCAATGATCAATATGAACATGTGTTATGTATACATAGTTTATTTCGCAAGGATCTACTCCATGAAGAGTGAGGGTGGATAAACAATTTTCTCCACAATCAATTACAACATTGTTATTATCAGTTGATAGAAAGAGACTAGGACCTCCGTATCCGGGGGGAGGTGCTGATCCACCAGCTCCTACTATCATTGCTTCGAGCATGATTGACACCAATGCTATCGAATAAATGGTGAGGGTAGCTTTGAACCCGAAATGGCGCCGCGGGCGGGATTTGAACCCGCGCGGGAGACCCCCCACCGGCTTAGCAGGCCGGCGCCATACCAGGCTAGGCGACCGCGGCTTCCATTTTTGTTTTGGCAACAGTAAGCGTTTTTAAGGATTCTCCCATCCCTACCATGTTTATATAAGATAGATTTGCCTACTCATCCATTCGGTCGAATAACCTGAACCAGGAGGAGCATGTTCATGAGATTCGCTATATATGGTTTAGGTCCTATAGGGGGTCTTATATCCAAAGTTGCTATAGCTAGAGGCTATGAGCCTATTGCGGCGATAGATATTGATCCAAATAAGATTGGTAGAGATATGGGTGAGATCATTAGTATAGGTGAAAAGATGGATGTTCGAGTTTCAGGAGATCCTAAGGTTTTATATGAAGTGAAACCTGATATCGTTTTCCATGCTACAGGAACATGGTTTCACGACATCTATAAACAGCTTGTTCACGCGATAGATAGTGGAGCAGATATAGTATCTACCTGTGAAACGTTATCCTATCCCTATTATAGGTATCCTGAGCTCTCAAGCCTTCTAGATGAATACGCTAAGACTAGAGGTGTAACTGTTTTAGGTACGGGTATAAACCCTGGATTTTTACTAGATTCCCTCCCAGCATTCATGAGTACAAGTATGGCTATTCTGGAGAAGATAGTAGCGGTCAGATCCCTTGATGCATCTAAGAGAAGAACCTCCTTCCAAAAGAAAATAGGGGTTAATATGGATCCAGAACAATATAAGAAAGCTTTGGCTAGTGGTGAGTTAACAGGCCACGTAGGTTTCGCCGAGTCCGTTTTACTTCTCTCCCAAATAGCAGGTTTAGATATTGATAGAATTAAAGAGGGCCAAGAACCTATTGTGGCTACTGAGAAAGTAAGCGTCAATGGAATGGAAGTGGATGAGGGGAGGGTTATTGGAGTGATTGGTTTTGGTAAGGGCTTTATAGAAAATAAAGAAGTTTTAAGAATAGAAATGAGGGCAGGAATAGGCTTCAAAAACTATGAAGAGATTAAACTAATTGGTGAACCGGAAACGACTTGGAGAAGCACCGGAACACACGGTGATCTCGGAACAGCAGCTGTCATAGTTAACATAGCTTCTAGAGTACTCGATCAACAGCCTGGTCTTATAACAATGGCTGACTTAGTTAAAGGCGGGCACCATATAGTTTAACCCCCCATTCTATAAACTATAATTAGTTTAATACACTATTTTTTCAGTGGCACGCGGGTAGGGCTGAGGGGCTCGCCCTCCCTCATTCCGAAACGGGCGTAATGCGGGGCCAGTAACCCCTCTAGGGGGCAGGAACCCGGGGGTACCGGGAGCTATGGCCTACGAGGAACCCCGCCCTATGGGGCCGGCGGAGGCGGGGTCGTAGCTGGAGGGCTATGGCCACCGTCTTTACCGGGTGAACCTGGCCAGGCCCGGAAGGGAGCAACCTGTGCCCGGACGTCGGCGTTCATGGGTCTACGGGGGGAGAAGGGCCTTGGTTTCCCGCCCGGTTCCATGTCCTCTGGAGCGGAGCCGCGTGCCGTTGGTTTGTGTGGTGTATATCTATGGACTGGAAGGAGAGCGTTGTAAAGATAATGAGCTCTCCACCTGTCGCTATTAAGCCCTCTGACAGGTTGATAGATGCTGCCCGGAAAATGTATCAAAGTAATGTAGGTAGCATAGTTGTTGTAGACAATAAAAACTATCCTGTGGGAATATTAACTAAGAGTGACTTTCTCTATTTTATCGCTACGGGTATTGTTAAGAGGGATCCTTTGATTAAGGAAGTAATGAGATCAGAACCTGTTGTCGTTAAGGTCAATGAAAGTATTAAGGATGCCTATGAAAGAATGAAAAGCCTAGGAATCCGGCATTTACCTGTAGTTGATGATGACGGAGAGGTTGTTGGAATTATTTCAATGCGTGATATACTAATATACGTTTGCAAACCTATTGCTTAAACTTTTCCTCTAACACTTTTCTATAGGCCTTTATATCGGATATATCGTTTGGATTCAATTCTTTCTTCAATGCAACGAATACACTAGTAAAGCCGAATAACCATGCACCATCCAACATTTTTTCAATAATATTACTACCTTCAAGTATAATCTTTTTATTCATAATGCCCTGAACCTCCAGAAAGGATTCCAGCACAGTATCACATCTCTTTTCACCGGAAAAGGCCCCTAAAACCAGCCAATCAACCCTGCTTCTTGCATAACCTACTAAGATGTTATGACCGGCGTCTGGAACTTCTTCTGCTATTGAGACTAGTTTAGCGTTTTCAGCTAACTCCTGTCTACCCCGCAATACAACTGGATAGTATTTTCTACAGGTAATCAAAACCGGGATTTTAGGCTGGTTTTCCACCAGCTTATCTGCAAGTTCTGATGCTTCATTAACAATTCTACTTTTCACCGAGTCCAAGTGGAAAGATGCTTTATTCAATGTAGTTTCTTTAACGTCAAGCACTCCCTCACTAACAAGTATTCTCACAGCAGAAATGAATAAATATGGGAATGAAGCCCTAGGAGGAAAACCTCCTGGTACTTTGATGGTATTCTCCCTTCCTAGCAGCTCTTTAAGCTTTCCACCACTCGTTACCCCCTTGACAGTAGCTTTAGCGTTAATTGCTTCTTTAACAGCCGTCAGAGTCTCTAGAGTGTTACCAGAATAGCTGACAGCTATTACCAATGCCGACTTGTCAACAAGTTTTTTAGGCATATCTATATCCTTCACAGCTACCATAGGAACTTTCGCCTGAAATTCATAGCTGAGGCGGTTTAAGAAATCTCCGACAATACCAGAACCCCCCACTCCAACTATAACGACTTTCGTATAGTTACCTGGGCCATGTTTAGGTAGTTCTAATTTAAAGGACTCACCCACCTGTTTAGGCCATTTCTCATAGATTTCTAACAAGATACCCCACCTGTTTATATTATTAGGGGTTTCAAGGCTATATGTCCAATATAGTGTGATAGCATTGGCTGAAACTGTACTGGTAGCAAATGATGACGGGGTTAATGCTAGCGGTTTTTGGCTTCTAATAGATGTAATCCGCGACTTAGGGTTCAATGTCGTTTTCGCTTCAACATCCGAACCTTACAGCGGAGCAGGCAAATCCATAACGTGGAGTTTCAGGGCTGTTAGGAAAGAGATCAATGGAGTTGAAGGCATAATTGTTGATGCGTCACCATCAACTGCCGTATTATTCTCGCTCAGAAATTTAGGCATCAAACCTAGTTTCATAGTGTCAGGTATAAATCATGGCGCTAACTTAGGTATAGAAGACATTCATACATCTGGTACATTTGGTGCTGCTCTAGAGGGAGCACTTCAAGGGTATCCTTCTATGGCTATCTCTAAATATTTAGCTGGAAATAACCATGCAAACAAACTGTTCAATGACCATGACAAACAATCTGTTAAAACAGTAATAGAGGCTTTCTGGTCCTTTATACTAGACGAAGATTCCATTGAATGCATGCCTCTTAATGTGAACCTACCTTGGAAAAAACATAGAGGTTTCGCTATTACTAGACTATCAAGTAAAGTATACAATACCGTTGAGTTTAAAGAGAAAGGCAATGTTTATAGTCTATCAAGAGGGTTAACAGGGTTCTATGACGACGGTCTAGAAGAGTGTAATGATATATGGGCCGTTTATAACTCATATGTATCAATAACTCCCGTATGTACAAGATGTTTACTTTACAGGAATATCCAGAGATGTTTACAGCAATGCAACTTGAGAAAACTGATTGAGGGAATAGAAAATGGCGTTTACTGCTTATGAAGACCTCATTCATTTAGCTTTGAATATTCTGAGAAAGTACCCTCTTTGCGATAGATGCCTTGGAAGAATGTTTGCTAGACTAGGTATAGGTTTAAATAATAAAGATAGGGGAAAAGCACTGAAAATACTAATTGTTATGTATCTCCACAATAGAATAATCACAGGTGACCAGGAAGCAGTTAAAATATTCCGCGAAACAGCTCCTAACATAGGAGAACCTGCTAGAGGTCTATATGAAAAATTGTTTAACGAAGAGTTACGTGTTAGAAAGTGTTCCATATGCGAAGATAGACTAGATGAAACTATAACTAAAGCCTCAATTATAGCATATAACAAATTAAAGGAATGGGACATAGAAAAGTTCCTCGTAGGTGGACGTGCCCCTTTCGAAACTGTTAGATCAGAGGAATCTATTAAAACCGAGTATAATTTAGCGTATTCTGAGAGCATTAAAAACGAAGTTAAAAGAGAAGTAGGGAAGAAACTACAGGAATATGGGTTGACTGTAGATTTTGATAATCCAGAAGGAGTTATTATGATTGAACTATGGAAGCCGGTTGCAACGATACAGGTTAACCCCGTATTCTTCAGAGGATACTATTGGAAGACTGGTAGAAAAATTAGCCAGTCTTATTGGCCTACCAGGTGGGGATTAAAGTATGATTTCTCTGTTGAACAGGCAACTTGGAACCTCAAAAAGAATATGAAATGTGAGAAAACTATCATACATGCCGCGGGAAGAGAAGATGCAGATGCAAGAATGTTGGGAACTGGCAGACCTCTCATTATAGAAGTTAAACGTCCTAGAAAAAGGAGGATCAATATCGATGAAGTTGAAACAGTTTTGAATGAGGGGGGTAAGGGGTTCGTTCATTTTAAAATCAAAGGATTAGCTAGCAGGCTTGATGTGCGATTATATAAGAATGAATTAGCTAGCATGAGAAAATTATATAAGGCACTTGTTGTATCTGAATCACCTATACTTTCAAGCGATTTGAGTAGGATAGAGTCCGAGTTCCGTGAACGTGTTATTAGCCAGCAAACTCCCATTAGAGTACTTCATAGAAGGAGCGATCTTGTAAGAAATAAAAAAGTATACAAGGTCAAGAATCTTCCTATATCAGAGTATGCCTTCTATAGTTTCATACTAGCGGAAGGCGGCCTTTATGTTAAAGAGTTAATTAGCGGAGATGAAGGAAGGACAAAGCCTAGTTTCGCTGACGTATTGGACGCATCAGTTCATTGCGTTGACTTGGATGTTATAGGTGTTGACTTTGAAGTTCCAGGGCACCTGTAAACTTTATATGGCGAATAAACATCTTTTTCGCTTGGGGTGTGTCTAAATGGTCAGAGCACCTAGAGGATTCAGGCATAAGACTAGGAAGCTTTTGAAGAAGCATACTAGAGAAAAGGGAGGAGTTCCCCCTATTAGCTTACTGCTCCACGAGTATCAGGTGGGAGACAAGGTACATATAATCATTAACCCAGCCATACATAAGGGAATGCCCCATAGAAGATATCACGGAAAGACCGCAGTCATTGTTGGGAAAAGAGGAAAATCATATTTAGTAAATGTTTCCCTGGGTAATAAAAGGAAACTGTTAATAATCAGGCCGGAGCACTTGATACCGGCAAAAGAATAATTTTTACGTACTATCCAAGCTTTAATTACCATGAACCTTTATCATATCTAAAACAGCTTAATGGGTGGGTTTAATTTGGTGTCAAAAAACATTATTAAATCGAAAGCCCTCTCGCTTTCTGAAGCTTATGATGTTATGGTTAAGCGGAGTGAGCAGGAGCCTATGCTTACTGAGATCCAGAGTAAATCTTTAGATTACCTAAAAGATTTTGGTGGCGATAGAGATAAGAACAGAGTTAGAAAGTCGGTTGAGAAGCTTTTGAACCTAGGATTAAAGCCTGAGGTTTCTGTTATCCTCGTGGATGTATGCCCGTCAACAATTGACGAAGTTTTCTCTGTAATGCAAATAGACAAGGAATTCGACCTAACACCTGAAATTGCAAGAGAGGTACTTGAAATAGTAAAGTATTCCTGCTAGTCATACTCTACGTCTAGTTACACCATGTATTTAAGGCATCTAGTCTATATTTTAGGTATGGTTTATTAGTAACGAGAAGAGTTATATGGTGAACACTTATGTATAGACCTGGAAGAAAGCCTCCTAGAAGATATGCTTCCCGTCAACCACCAGGCAGATGGCATAAGGAGCAAGCCTTTCATCCCGCCAGAGTTGAAAGGGAGGCTGTTGTCCTTGACTATATGCCACGGGGTAATCCCTTTGATGTACACCCAGAGCATAGGAGCGGAGTTCCTATAGCGGTTGGTGTAGGAGTAAGGAAATTTACTTTAGTGGACGGGATCCCTCTCATAGGAGAACCTGAGTTCATGGAAAAGATTTCATTATCATTTCAATTTAGGGCAGGTAGCTACAGGCTTTACTGTATTGAAATACTTAAAAATAGCGTAGCCTGCTTTTCTAAGGAGCCTATTGATAATGCTGTAGCAGAAAGTATAGCTAAGGAAATTGGAAGGTTTTCTTCTGTTAAAGTATTCAGCGATCCCACTGTGCTTTCTAAGTACATAGAGGCCTTCGGTTTTTCACCTAGAGTTATAGATACTCATAGAATTCCATTGAAATATGATGATCTAACAACTGTGGCAAAGGATAATTTGAAAGAAGCGTTAAAGAAAATCATAAAAATGAGAGAAAAAATCTTTATCGAGTTTTATAATACCGCGGAACCCATAAGCTTACGGCTCCATACGTTAGAACTCCTGAAAGGCATAGGTCAAAGAACACTTAGAGAATTCCTTAATGAGAGAAAAAAGCGTGGTAAATTCAAGAGCTTTGAAGAACTTTCAAGTGTATTAAGAAGTGATCCCATTGAAATGATAGCTGATAAAATCATTGCTGAGCTCGGAGGAGAAGATAGGTATTATATTTTTATAAAACCTCCGCTTCCACAGCCCAGTGAATCTAGTAGGCAAAGAATCTATCTAGGCTACTTAGACCGTCTGGCTCGGGAAGAAGAGTAATGATATATTCTATTGCAAGCGCCCCTCCTTTATCTTATCCTGGTTTACTTCGCTGGACAAAAACTATTTTGAATGCCTATAGTATTAGGCCTAGTGATAGGTTCGGTCAGAACTTTGTCGTTAAACCCCAAATAATTATTGACATTCTAGATTGCCTACTATCATTCTCGTGTTCAAGGATACTAGAGCTGGGGGCAGGATTGGGGTCGCTTTCCTATTATCTGAATGCCGTTTGCGGCTCTACACTTTCAGTTGAAATAGATCCTAAGCTAGCTAGGATTGTTTACAATGTTGTTGAAAATGTTAAAGGTAGCGTAATAAACGGGGATGGATTGGATTTCATTTCAACTGGACTTTTCCACCAGTTCGTCTCCAACACTCCATATCATTTGTCAGGCAAGATAATTGCCAAACTCGCGTCAAGTAATTCTATTCATGGAGCCTCACTACTTGTCCAGAAAGAGGTTGGAGATAGATTATTGGCACAGCCTGGTGATAGGGATTATGGAAGATTATCTATAATTGGGCAATTATTCTTTGATGCTTCAGTGAAACGTTTCTATCCCCCAAGTTTCTTCTACCCTAAACCTGAAGTTTCTGGTGAACTGATTTGTCTTCGAAGGAAAAAATCATGGGACAACAAGTTGCATGGGAAGCTAGAGGAGGTTACCGCTTGCTTATTTTCAGGTAGGAATAAGATTGCTTATAAACAGGTTTCAAAATGTACAGGTTTACCCGTTATGGAGCTTGAGTGGTTATCCGGGATAAGGATTAGGGAGATGACACCTTGGGATATAGAGAGGTTACTAGAGGTTTACGGGTAAGAAATACCCTCCATAAGGGATTTAGAGTTAACTATGCGATACACCCTTGTGTTTATGAACCAGAGGAAGATAGTTTTCTTTTGGCCGATTCTCTAGTTAATGCTTTTCATAATGGTTTGCAACCGAATAGTGTCATCGAACTTGGGGTAGGATCAGGCTATATTTCTAGTTTGATTTTCAGTCTGTGGGATCCCAGGCTTTTTGTGGGAACAGATGTTAACCGGTTCGCTATTGAAGCGACTAAATCGTCTCTGTCTATGCATGAGAGAGCCTTGAAGAAAAGTTCTATAGTTGTATGTGATAGAGATTCCTGTGTTAGTGATGAATGGACCTTTGATTTAGCGATTTCCAATCCTCCTTACCTTCCTGTGGAGGACGAAGTTAAAGATGAATGCAACGAACTGCTCATTAGGGGCTGGAGTTGCAAACGGCAATGCCTAGAAGGTTTCTGTGCCTCATTATGCAAAAGAGGGAGAGTTGTTTTTATGGTCCTATCAAATCTCTCCCCTTTAGATGGTGTATTTGAGTGCATGGAACAATTCAACTGTAAACCAAAGATTATAAGGAAGCGTAAGGTTTTCTTTGAGGAAATACTAGTTGTTATGGGTGAACATGCTCTTGATGATTAGAATTGTTCTCATCGGAACTGAGGGTGAAATCAACCTTGGAATGATTGCTAGGATAGCTGGGAATTTCTGCATCAATGAGCTTTACCTAGTTTCGCCTCAAGCTGATATAGGCAATGAAGCTGTTCGATATTCTGTCAGGGCTGCGGATATCCTTAAGAGGTCTGTTATAGTTGACAGTCTGGAGAGGGCTTTGGATGGTGTTGATGTTTCATTTTGTTCTACTGCCATAAAGAGGGGAGGCGATTTTCTGAGGAAAACAATAGAGTTAAACTCTGTTATTCAGATAGTTGAAAAACTTATTCCCAGCAAAGTCGCTTTCGTTTTTGGGAGAGAGAGTACTGGGTTGACACGTGGAGAGTTAGCACGATGCGATTACAGATTCACCATAGAAACTTGTCCTAGTTATCCGACACTGAATTTAGCTAACTCTGTTGCAATAACTATGTACGAGATATACCGTAACATAACTAGGAAACCCTTGCATGAAGGCTTAAGTGGAAATAAATTCATAGAACAGAGAAACAGGTTGATTACCGTATTTGAGCATTTATCCTCTCAAGTTTTCAGAGATGAATATAGAGTAAAGAATTCTAAGCTTCTTGCTATGAAATTAGCTGATCCTCGGTTTCTTGATGACGTGGAAATAGGCTTACTTCTCACCCTGATGTCCAGGTTGAAAGGGCGTTTAGAGAGGTGTTCCTAGTGAGGCTTCTTTTTACATGTAACCCTGGAACAGAGGATGTAGTATCACTTGAAGCAGCTGAATTACTGGGAGCTACGCCTCTGGAAAACAGGAAAATGTACGGTAGAATAGTTGTAGAAACGCCAATAGAGGACTATGAATTACTAGCTGAAAAAATCTATGAGATGAGGACTATACATTATGCTGGTATCCTTCTCCTATGGGATGAGTCCGAGGAACCCAATTTAGATTGGATTAAAAAATCCGCTGAGGAATCATTTATATGGAGGTATATACCGGGTTCCTCTTCTTTCGCCGTAAAATCGGTCAGGGAAGGTAGCCATGACTTCACATCGATGGATATATCAAAAGTTGTTGGTGGGATAATATATGATTCCATTAAAAATGGGGGAGTAATTCCTATAGTTAGACTTAATTCACCATCCATTCTAGTGCGTGCGGATCTCATAGAAAACGAGTTATACATTTCGCTTTCACTCACAGGGGACTATTCCAGGCATATAAGACGATATAGGGTTTTTGACCATCCTGCTGCACTTAAATCCACTTTAGCAGCGGTGATGTTACGATTAGCACAAGCTGTAGATGGAGACATTATTCTAGATCCTATGTGTGGCTCTGGAACAGTAGCTCTGGAAGCAACGCATATTTTTGAAGCATCTCGCATAATATGTAATGATGTGAATGCCAAGCATATTAGGAGTGCCAAAGCGAATGCTTTTCTAGCGCGTGTGAAAGATAGGATAAAATTCACAGTTAGCAACGCATTGGATCTAGATAGTAAACTTGAGGAGCCTGTGGATGTAATAGTCTCTAATCCTCCTTATGGTATTAGGTTGGGGAGTGCACGTTCGGTAAAGGTTCTCTACAAGAAACTAGTGTCAAAACTGCCATTCATATTATCTCCTGGGGGTAGGGTTTCATTCATAACACCGGAAGGCAGGTATATGAAGAGGTTGCTTGTAAATAACGGGTTTGAGATAATCGATTATAGAAAGGTGAAACATGGAGATTTGTGGGTATCTATTATAACTGGTCAGCAAGCTGTTTAAAAAGGAATCTTTAATAATGCACATTAATGCTTCAATATGTAGTATAGTTGATTGGAGAGAGGTGCATGAATATGCCGCTCAGACCAGCTAAGTGTTATACACACTTCACGACACCAGCCTATACTAGGAAGGAATATATTCACGGTGTTCCTCAGCCTAAGATAACAAAGTTCGAAATGGGTAACCCACGTATTGACGCCGATATATTAGTTCAATTAGTAGTACTGGAGTCAGGTCAGGTAAGGCATAATGCTCTTGAGGCTGCTAGAATGGCTGTTAACAAATACCTTACCATAAAGGTCGGGTCGAATAACTTCTACTTCAGGATAAGAACATATCCACATCAGGTTCTAAGAGAAAACAAAATGATGGCATTTGCAGGTGCTGACAGACTTCAGGATGGGATGAGGCAAGCCTTTGGAAAACCCATTGGTACAGCCGCCAGAGTATTCCCCGGCCATGTAGTTCTAGAAGCAAAGGGTAGGAGGCAAGACCTTCCTCATTTAAAGGAAGCTCTTAGAAGGGGGGGAGACAAACTACCCTTACCTACTAGGATAGTAATAAAGGAAGCAACTCAATAAAGCAATGCTTCTTTACTTATACTATCCATAACCTCTTCGAATTCTTTGTAAACCAATAATTAATAGCCTCTCTATGAAAAACTCTTATACACACCCGCGGCTACCCGGCGGCGGCGCGAGGACAACACGGGGCTGAGCCCCGGGTATATAAAGGGATGAGCCCTACAGCCTCCAGCCGCGGGAACAACCTCCCAGACTTTACGAACCGTATAAATCTTACAGAACTAACCACGTGAGAAAACCTATATATACCCCGCATAAGATAACTATAAGCTTGCGTAAAATCTAGCACACAGAAAGAGTGACACTTGGAAATGGGGTCCTAAACACCCTCGGAAGCTATCCGAGGAAGTTTGGGGCCGACAGGGGTCGCTTACGTGGTGCTCCCTCCCACAGCATGGAGCGCCGCGCCACGAAAAGGGATCCGCCATCCTCCAGGGCGGCATGCGGCCGTCACTCCGGTTGATCCTGCCGGACCCGACTGCTATCGGGGTGGGGCTAAGCCATGGGAGTCGCACGACCCGTCGCTACGGGGAGTGGCGGACGGCTGAGTAACACGTGGCTAACCTACCCTCGGGACGGGGATAACCCCGGGAAACTGGGGCTAATCCCCGATAGGCGAGGAGGCCTGGAATGGTTCCCCGCCCAAAGGGGACACTGGGGGTTATCGCCGGTGTCGTCGCCCGAGGATGGGGCTACGGCCCATCAGGTAGTTGGCGGGGTAACGGCCCGCCAAGCCGATAACGGGTAGGGGCCGTGAGAGCGGGAGCCCCCAGATGGGCACTGAGACAAGGGCCCAGGCCCTACGGGGTGCACCAGGCGCGAAACCTCCGCAATGCGGGCAACCGTGACGGGGTCACCCCGAGTGCCACCCACGTGGTGGCTTTTCCCCGCTGTAGGAAGGCGGGGGAATAAGCGGGGGGCAAGACTGGTGTCAGCCGCCGCGGTAATACCAGCCCCGCGAGTGGTCGGGATGTTTACTGGGCCTAAAGCGCCCGTAGCCGGCCCGGTAAGTCTCTGCCTAAAGCCCCGGGCTCAACCCGGGGAGTGGCGGAGATACTGCCGGGCTAGGGGGCGGGAGAGGCCGAGGGTACTCCCGGGGTAGGGGCGAAATCCTATAATCCCGGGAGGACCACCAGTGGCGAAGGCGCTCGGCTGGAACGCGCCCGACGGTGAGGGGCGAAGGCCGGGGGAGCAAACCGGATTAGATACCCGGGTAGTCCCGGCTGTAAACGATGCGGGCTAGGTGTTGGGCGGGCGGTAGAGCCCGCCCAGTGCCGCAGGGAAGCCGTTAAGCCCGCCGCCTGGGGAGTACGGCCGCAAGGCTGAAACTTAAAGGAATTGGCGGGGGAGTACCACAAGGGGTGGAGCCTGCGGTTTAATTGGACTCAACGCCGGGAAACTTACCGGGGGAGACAGCTGTATGAGGGCCAGGCTGAAGACCTTGCCAGACTAGCTGAGAGGTGGTGCATGGCCGTCGCCAGTTCGTGACGTGAGTTGTCCGCTTAAGTGCGGCAACGAACGAGACCCGTACCCCTAGTTGCCAGCTAACCTCTTCGGAGGATAGGGCATCACTAGGGGGACTGCCGTCGATGAGACGGAGGAAGGTGCGGGCCACGGCAGGTCAGTATGCCCCAATAACCCCCGGGCCACACGCGGGCTACAATGGCTAGGACAATGGGTCCCGACTCCGAAAGGGGAAGGTAATCCCATAAACCTAGCCGCAGTTGGGATCGAGGGCTGCAACTCGCCCTCGTGAACGTGGAATCCCCAGTAACCGCGTGTCAACATCGCGCGGTGAACACGTCCCTACTCCTTGCACACACCGCCCGTCGCTCCATCCAAGTCGTCTCTGGATGAGGCGTACCTCATGAGGGGTGCGTCGAATCCGGGGGCGATAAGGAGGGAGAAGTCGTAACAAGGTAGCCGTAGGGGAACCTGCGGCTGGATCACCTCCTGCCGAAGTAGGGCGAAGCGACAATAGAGGGGCCTACACAGAGAGAGGTAAGAGAAAACCTATTTTTTTCTCTTAATTTTTAACACAATGCAACTATTTTTTAGTATTTAGTTAACATTTTGTAAAATTAGCACTTTATGAGCGAAAAGCATAAAATAAACGACATTAAGTTAAACAAAAGTTAAGTTTTTTTCACAAATACTGATCATAGTGTAAAAGTAGGGACTAGGAAGGCCCAGAATATGTATGCATTATTTCAATGTTATGTATTTTTTAATCGTTTGGATTAGTAATGAGGTAGTGTATTTCATAGATGATGACTTCTAAGTATAGAATTAAATTCTAAACTTAATTTTATTGACATAATCCTCTAATTTTCTTCTTTTGGAGTAATCAGCATCTTGAATAATAGATTTTGCGACTTCATATGCTTCCGCATCTCCAGAGCCCTCAAACAAATCGTAAATAGCATAAAATACAGTTTTTTTATCTAAGTTATCATCATCTATGTAGGGCTTCAATAATTCTAGCAATCTTTTATCTCCCTCTCCTTGTGTAAACCGTAGAATATCATTGGATGAGCATAGTATAATATGGCTTTTTTTCTTTCTAAAAGAACAGCAATCCTTCGTGTTAAATTATCCCAAATATTAGTTGTAGTTTCTTTTATACTATGTCCTGTTATCAGAAGTTTTCCAATTTTAAATTTCATATCACCTTTAAATCTTATGTCTGAAT